>JAUXMA010000028.1 GCA_030623425.1 Rhodospirillaceae bacterium | reverse complement strand
GCCGACCCTGGCGTAGCGCTTGACCCTCCCGCCCAGGCTGTTTTCGGCGTCTTTTTTTGCGTTCATGGAACCCACTTCGTGGGATCGATCAATCACGATCCGCTCTACTTCAATAAATTAGAGCAAACTCACCAGATAGATTGAGAAGTCTTTGGCGATTCATCAATCCGGATTTGCTCTAGCCTACCCCATTGCCGCCAGTTCGTCGATGAAACCGGAGATCACCTTCAGACCCCGCTTCCAAAAACCCGCGTCGGAAGCGTCGAGGCCGAACGGCGCCAACAGTTCCCCGTGCCGCAAAGTGCCGCCGGCCCTGAGCATGTCGAAATACTTACCTTGGAAACCGGGATGGCCTTTTTGAAAGACGTCGTAAAGGGAATTCACCAGGCAGTCGCCGAAGGCATAGGCGTAGACGTAGAAAGGAGTATGCAGGAAATGCGGGATGTAGGCCCAGTAATGCCGGTAATCTTGGCCGAGGCGAAAGGCCGGGCCGAGGCTCTGTCTTTGCACTTGCATCCAGATTTGGCCGAGGCGGTCCGAGCTGAGTTCGCCGCCGCGGCGTTCATCGTGAACGCGCCTCTCGAATTCGTGAAAGGCGACTTGGCGGACCACCGTGTTCAACATGTCCTCGACCTTCGCGGCCAAGAGGACGCGGCGGCGGGCGGCGGCGTCTTCGTCGGCGAGCATGGCGCGGAAGGTCAGCATCTCGCCGAAAACGGAAGCCGTCTCGGCCAGGGTCAGCGGGGTGTCGGCCATCAACGGACCCTGCTCCGCCGCCAGGATCTGATGCACGCCGTGCCCAAGTTCATGCGCCAGGGTCATCACGTCGCGCCCCTTGCCGTGAAAGTTCATCAGCACATAGGGGTGAACGGAAGGCACGGTGGGGTGGCAGAAGGCGCCTGAATCCTTGCCTGGCCGGGGCGCCGCGTCGATCCAGCGGCGGTCGAAAAAGCGGCTGGCGATTTCCGCCATTTCGGAGGCAAAACCGCCATAGGCGGCAAGCACCAGTTCCTTGGCCCGGCTCCAACTGTAAAGTTTGGCATCGTCGTCGGGCAGCGGGGCGTTGCGGTCCCAGTAGTCGAGTTTTTCGACGCCCAGCCATCGCGCCTTGAGTCGGTAATATCGATGCGACAAGTCGGGAAAGGCCTCTTTCACCGACCCGACCAGGGCGTCGACGACTTCGTCTTCGATCAGGTTGCTCAAGTTCCGCTGGGAAACCGGCCGGGGGTAATGTCGCCATTGATCCTCGATCTCCTTGTCCTTGGCCAGGACGTTGGTGATCGACGTCAACAGACGGAGAGTCCCGGCCAGTCCCTGGCCCAACGCTTTCGCCGCCTTTTCGCGGAGCCTGCCGTCGCGGTCCGAAAACAGGTCGAGGACACCGGCAAGGGTCAAGTCCCGGCCGTCCACGGGGAAGCGAAGATCGGCCATGGTTTCCTCGAACAGGCGTACCCAAGCGGCCCGTCCGGTCACCGATTTCTCGTGCAGGAGTTTCTCCATCTCGTTGCTAAGCTGGTGCGGGCGGAACACCCTGAGGTCGGTGACCCATGGGGCGTAACGGCAAGCCGCTGGGTCATCCATCAGCGCCGCCAGAACGGCATCGTCGAGGCGGTTGAGTTCGAGTGTAAAAAACAGGGTTTCCGTCGAGATGGCCGTCACCCGTTCGCGCATCGTTTGCTGGAAGCGCCCGGTGTCCGGGTCGGCGGCGTTGGCGGCGAATACGAGTTCGGCGTAGCTCATGACCTTGTCAAGGGCTTCCGAGATGGCCTCGTAAGCGGCGATGGCCCGAGCCAACCCGGCGCCGTCCAATTTATCGAGACGGCCCTTGTAGCGGTCATGAAAGACTTTCGCCTCCTTCGCCGCCGCCGCCAGGTCGGACTCAAGCTCGGATGATCGAGGGCTTGGATAGAGATCGTCCAGGATCCATTCCGGCAATTTCCCGGCGCCGCCTCCGGTTTTGGCCATCGCTTGCTCCTTGCGCCTCACACAGCCATATAAAGCTGGTATAAGCTCTGGACAACCAACAATGCCTTGGAGGAATTTCGGATTGAGTGGCGGAACCTGGCCTAATCTGGTCTCCATGTTCTTCGATCAGGCGGACCGTTTCGGCGATGCTCCCGTCCTGTGGGCGAAGAAGGACGGTGCTTACCGTCCGATGAGCTGGCGTCAGGTCGCCGATCAGGTCGGCGGCCTGAGGCGTGGCCTGAAATCCTTGGGCGTCGAGCCGGGCGACCGTGTGGTTGTGGTTTCGGAAAACCGTCCCGAATGGCTGATCGCCGACTTGGCGATCATGGCGGCCGGCGCGATCACGGTGCCGGCCTATGTGACCAACACCGTCGAGAACCATCTGCACGTCCTTGTCGACAGCGGCGCCGAGACCGTCATCGTTTCCACCGACCGTCTGGCCGGTCGGCTGCTGCCGGCGGCCGAAAAAGCACCCGACCTGCGGAGCGTCGTGATCATGAGTCCCCTTCCCGGCGCCGCCGGCCGCCGGATTACGGTCACCACCTGGGCGGAGACGATAGAGGGCCCAGGAACCGGCGACGATACCATCACCGAGGTTTCACGGCTCGGGCGCGACGACACCGCGTGCATTATTTACACATCCGGCACCGGCGGCGCGCCCAAGGGCGTGATGCTCTCGCACGGAGCGATCCTGCACAATTGCGCCGGCGCCGCCGAGATGCTGAAAGAATTGGGCCTGGACGAGGAGGTGTTCCTGTCCTTCCTGCCGCTTTCCCATTCCTACGAGCACACGGTGGGACAATTCGTGCCGCTATCCATCGCCGCCCAGATTTACTATGCCGAGGGGACCGAGACCCTGGCCGCCAACATGGTCGAAGTCTGTCCCACCATCATGACGGCCGTGCCGCGGTTTTACGAAACGCTGCATGCCCGCATTTTGCGCGGGGTGCGCAAGGCGGGGGGGATCCAGGAGAAGCTGTTCATGAAGGCTCTCGATCTGGGCCGGCGGCGCCTCCAACAGCCTGACGGCTTGACCCTGGGGCAGAAGCTGGCCGACGCGCTGCTCGACAAACTGGTCCGCGACAAGGTGCGGCGGCGTTTCGGTGGACGCCTGAAAGCCCTGGTTTCCGGTGGAGCGCCGCTCAACCCCGACATTGGCTTGTTCTTCACCGCCCTGGGTGTGCGGATTCTGCAAGGCTATGGATTGACGGAAGCGGCTCCCATCATCAGCGTCAACCGCCCGGGCGACGTCAAAATGAACACGGTTGGACCGCCGATGAGCGGCGTCGAAGTCAAAATCGCCGAAGACGGCGAAATCCTCGTCAAAGGCGAACTGGTCATGCAGGGTTATTGGCGCAACGCCGATGCCACCAACGAGATCATCCGCGACGGCTGGCTGCACACCGGCGACATCGGCGAGTTCGACGCCGATGGCCACATCACGATCACCGACCGCAAAAAGGATATCATCGTCAACTCCGGCGGCGAGAACTTCTCGCCGCAGCGCATCGAAGGCGTCCTGACCCTGGAAACGGAAATCGCCCAGGCCATGGTCTATGGCGACAAGCGCCCGCATCTGGTCGGACTTTTGGTTCCCGACGGCGAATGGATGAAGAACTGGGCGAGGGACCGTGGCAAGTCCGCGGATTTGAGCCTGCTTGGCAAGGACGAGGATTTCCGGAAGGCCATCGGCGGCGCCGTCGAGCGGGTCAACGGACGGCTGTCGAAGATCGAGAAACTGCGCCGCTTCACCTTAGCCGACGCTCCCTTTACCATCGATAACGGCCAGCTGACTCCGACCATGAAAATCCGCCGCCACAAGATCAAGGAAGCCTACGGCGAACGGCTGGAGTCGTTGTACGGTTAATCCCTCGAAGCGGTGATGGCGCCAGTAAGGAGCAATGCGGCTGCCCCTAGCCTAAGAATAAGAAGAGCCGGCCATGCTGAAGCGAATTCTACTTCCCTTCATCTTCGTGATCCTCGCATACGGCTTCTGGTTCAGTCCCGACCTCAAGGAGGTCACCGCCGGCGTCGCCATCTTTCTGTTCGGCATGCTGTTCCTCGAGGAAGGCTTCCGCACCTTCACCGGCGGCCTGCTCGAACGCCTGCTCAAACGGACCACGGACCGCCTTTGGAAAGCCATCTCGTTCGGCGTCGTCGCCACCACCATCATGCAGTCCAGTTCGCTGGTCTCGGTGATCACCATCTCGTTCCTGAGCGCCGGCTTGATCTGGCTGACGGCGGGCATCGGGATCATTTTCGGCGCCAACATCGGCACCACCACCGGTGCTTGGCTGGTCGCCGGCTTCGGCCTGAAGGTCAATATCTCGGCCTACGCCATGCCGATGCTGGTGTTCGGCATCATCTTGGTCTTCCAGAAGTCCAAGAACCTCAAAGGGATCGGCTATGTGCTGGCGGGGCTGGGATTCCTGTTCCTCGGCATCCACCACATGAAGGAGGGCTTCGAGGCCTTCAAGGACACCCTCGACCTGGCCGAATACGCCATGCCCGGGTTCTTGGGCCTGATCGTTTTCACCCTGATCGGCATGGCCGCCACGGTCATCATGCAGTCCAGCCACGCCACCCTGGTGCTGATCATCACCGCCCTGGCGGCGGCCCAGATCACCTACGAGAACGCCTTGGCGCTGGCCATCGGCGCCAACGTTGGCACCACGATCACCGCCATCATCGGCGCCATGAGCTCCAACTACCAAGGCAAGCGGTTGGCCGCGGCGCACTTGATCTTCAACGTCACCACCGGCGCCATCGCCATTATCTTCATTTCGCAGATCGTCTGGATTGTGGACGGCGTCGCCGCCGGGGTCGGAATCGCCGGCGACGATTATACTTTGAAGCTGGCCTTGTTTCACACCGTCTTCAACGCCATCGGCGTGGCCGTGATGATTCCCTTGATTTCCAAGCTCGTGGCCTTCCTGCAAAGGGCCTTTCCCAAGCCGCGCGAGGATCTGGTCGAGCCCAAGTTCATCAACGAAACGGCCTTCGACTTCCCCGAGACCCTGTTTCAGACGGTCCGCCAGGAAACCATGCACCTCTACGACAACGCCTTCGAGGTCTTGGCCCACGGAATCAATCTGCATCGTAAGGACATTCTCTCGGAGGTAGACCTGGAAGAGCGGGTCGAAAACAGCCGCCAGGTCATGGACTTCGACCCGGACCAAATCTACATGACCAAGGTCAAGGTGCTCTATGGCGCCATTCTGGATTTCGTCAGCAAGGCGCAGACCCGGCTTTCGCCCGAGTTCGCCGACCATCTCTACGAGATCCGGGGCGCCTGTCACGGCCTCGTCATGAGTGTCAAGGACGTCCATCACCTGCACAAGAACATTTCCGCTTACATGGGCTCCGAGAACGAGGATATCCGCCGCGAGTACAACTCGATAAGAACCCAGATCGCCAGCGTCATGCGCGAGATCCACTGCCTCGGGGAAAGCGGCGAGGAGGACCGCGACGTCCTGACCCTGGACGAGTTCAAGCTGGCCATCGACGAGAATAACATCATCGCCACCGGCGGCCTCGACGTCTTGATCCGCGAGGAGAAGATCACCGTCACCATGGCCACCTCGCTGATGAACGACTTGCGCTATGCCCGCAACGCGGTCTGGCATATCGCCGACTTGGGCAAGGCCGTCTACGGCGCCACCGACCTGGCGACCAAGGAGGCCGAGGAGATCATGGCCCTGACCGAGGAAGACGTTGACGAAATGCGGGAATCCGCCGCAAGCTAGTGGCCTGCGTCAGCCAAATTGAACCCCTACGACGGTCTTGGCGACCCGGAAAGCGGAGCGAGAAAGACATGAAAACCAGCACTGTCGTTAATTCCCTCCAGGACATCCTTGACCTGGGTAGCAAGAAGAAAAAAAAGGCCGCTCTCAAGAAGATCCTCAAAAAGCTGAAAAAAAAGCAAATCGGGCTGAAGAAGAAGCTCGCCGCCACCCAGGGCGATAAGGGGAACAAGGCACTCACCGCCAAGCTCAAGGTCAACCAGGCCCACCGCAAGAAGGGACTGAAGGCGCTACGCATGCTTAACGGCAAGGAGTAAAGCCCGGTTGCGGGGAAGGCAAGGCCGTTCGGGAGCGGATTTAAGAAGGCGAAGGAGGAGTTACTTTCGGAAAATCGGCTAGTATATGTATCCAAATGCATATCGAAAACGCGATATAAAGACGGTAAATAATGGGGAAACATAAACCGTGAGTTTTTTTGAACGAGGGGCGCAAGATGAAATCGAGCTGAAGCTTTCTTTCCAGCCGGAAGACCTCCCGCGCCTTCGAAACCTGCCCATTTTCAAGTCGCTGTCGTCGGGCCGTCCTCGAACCAGAACCCTGATCAGCGTCTATTACGATTCCCCTGATTTGGCGTTGCACAAGAGGTTCATTGCCCTGCGGGTGCGGAAAACCGCGGGCAGGTACGTTCAGGGCGTCAAGACGAGGGCCGCCCATATCGGCGGAATTGTCGTTCGCAAGGAATTGGAAAGCTCCGTGCCGACGGAAGATCCGGTCCTTGCGGCGATCGAGGATGAAAGCCTGCGCCGCATCATCTCCCGGGCCGGCAAGTTGGAGCCGATTTTCCGCACCGAGTTCAAGCGCACCTCCCGCCAGCTGACCCTCGAGGGCGGCGGCGAAATCACTCTCGATATCGATATCGGGGAGATCGTCGCGGCGGCGGCCAGGGAGCCCATCTGCGAAATGGAACTGGAGCTCAAGTCCGGGCCGCCGCATCGGCTTTTTGATCTGGCCATGGCAGTCCTGCCGTCGGTGCCGCTGCGTCTGTCCACCATAAGCAAGGCGAAACGAGGATACGCGCTGCTGTCGGGGGAAAGACCCGGTTGGCGAAAGGACGTTCCCATCGACCTGTCGGCGGACGCCACCGTCGAAGAAGCTCTGCTTCATACCGTCCAACATTGTCTTGACCATATGCTGGCCAACGAAGCCTGCGTGCTGGAAAGCGAGGATCCGGAAGGCATTCACCAGATGCGCGTCGCCTTGCGCCGGTTGCGTTCGGCCCTGATGCTGTACCGGCATGTTCTGCCTGCGGAGCAATACCGACCCATGGTCGGCGAAGTGAAATGGCTGACCGGCCAACTGGCGCCGGTCCGGGACTGGGATGTGTTTGGCATGGAAATCTTGCAACCCGTCGCCGCCCAATTCCCCGGCGACAAGGCCTTTCGGGTTTTGCTGAATGGGCTCGACAAGGAAACAACCCGACAACGCCGTTTGGCGCGGAAGGCGATTCGTTGCGAACGCTATTCAAAGTTCCTGCTGCGGATCGGCCAGTGGCTCGCCCAACGCTCCTGGCGCGACCAGCCGTTAACGGAAACCTCGGTAACGCTCTTGGCCCCGGTCGGCGAGCTTGCCTCCGTCCAGCTCGCCAAGCGGCACAAAAAGATCCGTAAGAGAGGCCGGCGCATCGCCGAAATGTCCCCCGCCGAACGGCACCGGTTGCGTATCGATGTCAAGAGGCTGCGCTATGCCGTCGATTTTTTCGCTTCGCTTTTTCCGCCAAAAAAGACAAAACGGTTTTCCGGGAAGCTATCGGATCTCCAGGATTCCCTCGGCTATCTGAACGACATCGCCGTCGCCGAAAACTTGCTCCAGCGCCTCTGCGATCTGTGCCAAGACAGCGATGTCCCGCAATGCCGCCGTGCCGCCGGCATCGTCATAGGTTGGCATACCCGCGCCATGACGCAATCCGAAAACAAACTCATCGCCGAGGTGAGCGACTTTATGAAGCTAAAACCGTTCTGGTCGAAACGTGGCTAAAAGGAGCAGCGGATGCTGAGCGTTCTCGTCACCAACAGCAAGGGAGGCTGCGGCAAGACCACCATCGCCGTCAATCTCGCCGGGGCTTTCGCCAACACCGGTTTGAAGACCGTCCTTGCCGATTGCGACCGGCAAAAATCGAGCCTCGGCTGGGCTTCGCGCCGCCCCCCATCGGCGGCCGCCGTCAGCGCCGTTGACTGGACGAAAACCCTCTCGCCGCTTCCCAAAAAAACCCAGCGCCTGGTCATCGACGCGCCGGCCGCCTTGCGGCGAAAACGGTTGCTGGAACTTGTCCGCATGGCCGATATCGTCGTCCTGCCGGTGCTTCCTTCGGTATTTGACGAAAACACCACGCGGCGTTTCCTGGGGATGCTTGATAAACTGAAGCCCATTCGCAAAAACAAGCGGGCGGTGGCGATCGTCGGCAACCGGTTGCGGGCGCGGACCAAGGCGGCGAAACATTTGGACGGGTTCCTCGACGGTGTGGGGCACCGGGTGGTGACCCGTTTGCGCGACACGCAGTTCTATCCCGCCGTCGCCGTTTGCGGACTCAGCCTGTTCGACTTGCGCACCCAGCGGGCCGAAAACTTTGTTCAGGATTGGCGGCCCTTGCTGGCGTTTGTCGATGAAAGCATCAGCGAACTTGGATGCTGAAAAACCCTTTCGAAAGCCAGCCGCGCATGGGCCCGCCTTGCGGATCGGATCGACATTCCGCCCAAAAAAATCGCCGCGCGGTAGCCGCGGTCCTGGCCGTGATCGCCGTGGTTTCCCTGGCCATCACATTGGCGGCGCTTCGCCAATTCACGCGCCGGCGGGCGGGATACCCTCATGGCATCGATCGGAACGACCCCCGTGCCGGCCCGTAAACGAAAAATCCACCGCCGTGATCTGCTCCGCGGCCATTGGCGAAGACCCGATGGCTGGCCGGCGGTCGTCCGGCCGCCCGGCGCGGCGGCGCCGGAACGCTTTCATCATCTTTGCGACGGTTGCGGCGAGTGCGCCAGCACCTGCCCGGCCGGAGCCATCCGCATGACCGGCCCGAAGACTGCCCTGGCCGGGCACAGCCCGCAAATCGAGGCGGACGAAGCGCCTTGCGTCATGTGCGAGGGGCTGGTCTGTTCCGACGTCTGTCCGGCCGGCGCCTTGAAAAAAGAGACGCCGGATACGATGCGCATTGCCGAGATCGCTTTTCGCGCCGAGGACTGCTTGGCGCATAAGGGTTTTGATGCCGATTGCAGCTATTGTTTCGAGCGTTGTCCTTTACGGGGCAAGGCGATCACTTTTCAACGCGGCCATGGACCCGAACTCGACCCCGGCGAATGCACGGGTTGCGGAACCTGTGTGTTCTTCTGCCCGGCGCAACCCAAGGCCCTTTCGTCGACACCCCTGTAACCCGGCGGGGGCGCGGGATTGGCTGTTAATCCCCGTAAAAGTCCCTGTACCAAGCGACCAAGCGGGGGATGCCCTCTTCGATGGTGGTTTTCGGCTCGAAACCGAAATCCCGGCGGGCGTCGGCGATGTCGGCGAAGGTTTCCTTAACGTCGCCGGGCTGCATCGGCATGAGTTCCATTTCCGCCTTTTTTCCCAGCGCCGTTTCGATCAGCCCGATGTAATCCATCAGGGATACCGAGCGGTGGTTGCCGATGTTATAGAGCTTGCAGGGCGGTTCCTCGCCGGCGTCGGCGGGCGGGTGATCAAGGCAGCCGAGAATGCCGGCGACGGCATCGTCGATATAGGTGAAATCGCGGCGCATGTCGCCCCTGTTGAAAACAGGAATAGGTTTGCCGGCTAAGATGTTACGGATGAAAATGACGGCCGCCATGTCGGGCCGTCCCCAAGGGCCGTAAACGGTGAAAAACCTGAGACCTGTCTGCGCCATCCGATAGAGATGGCCGTAGGAATGACTGATCATCTCCATCGACTTCTTGGTGGCGGCGTAAAGCGACAGCGGGGCGTCGACCCGATCGGCAACCGAAAACGGCAGCTTGACGTTGGCTCCGTAAACCGCCGACGACGAGGCGTAAACCAAATGTTCGAGCCGCTCCAGCCGGCGGCAGGCTTCCAGCAAAACCAAGTGCCCGTCGACGTTGGTGCGGGTATAGATGTGGGGATTGACCAGCGAATAGCGGACCCCCGCCTGGGCCGCCATGTGGACAACCCGGGTGATGTCCCGATAACGGTCGATAAGCGCTTCCATGGCTTGGCGATCGGCAATGTCCAGAAGCTCGAAGACAAAATCCCCCCTGGCCGTCAGGCGGTCGCGCCTGGCTTGCTTTAATGACACATCGTAGTAATCGTTGAGGTCATCGACACCGATCACCCGTTGCCCCCGGTCGAGTAACGCCAGGGACGTATGATAGCCGATGAATCCGGCGGCGCCGGTGACCAATATCGTCATTGTTCTCGACCCAAAATCGCAGATGCTCCCGTATAGCGGCCGGCGCCGGATAAATCACGCCTTAAGGGCAAGCTTTAAGGAAGGACGCGGCGACGGAAGACGGCCGGAGGACGGCAAATTGTTTTCAATGTAAATTCATTACGAAGGTTCTCGTTGTCCCCGAACAAACCCGGCCTAGTGGGCCGCCGCCGCGAGGCCGGCTCAATCCTGGTGAATTTCCAGGCCGCCGCCGGGATTTAAAAATCGGATGAGGAACGTCTTTTCAATTACCGGGCTTTTCAGTTACTGGGCAACGCT
>JAUXMA010000080.1 GCA_030623425.1 Rhodospirillaceae bacterium | reverse complement strand
CGCGTCGTGGCGGGCCAGGGTGCGGGCGATGGCCAGAAGGCGGGCGATGTTGCGCAGGGAGCGCATCATGGCTTAAGAGCCTATCTGAATAACTGGAGGCGGTTGTGACGTCTCTCCTTGCCCCGTGGCTAGGCTTGAGGGGAACCGTGGCGCCGGTGGGCGCCGCGTAAGTCCCCGAAAGGGTGCGCCTGCCTGCGCGAAGCCGGAGCTTCGCTTCGGCGAAGGCAGGCCGTGATGCTGCGCATCACAAGCAGCATCCGACGCCGGCCACGGGTCAAGGAGAGACGCCCGAAGGGTGGACCAAATCAGGCCTCCGCGGCGTTGCCGCTTCTTGCCGATGCGCCGGCATCGCCGGCGAAGCGGCGCCTTGCGGCCTTCCTGATTTGGTCTCATCACAACCGCCTCCAGCTATTCGGATAGGCTCTAAGCCGCCATGAGCAAACCATCGCGACGGAGCAAGAAAAAAGTCCGGACCGGCAAGTCCGAGCGCACGGAACGGCCGCGCGCTGAAATCCTCGCACCGGGCGGCGACGGCAATTATCGATTCGACGGTCCCGGCGACTTCACCGGCAAGGAACCTGCCGCCCAACCGGCGCCCAAGCCGGCCAATAGCCCATCGGGCGATGACCGTCTCGCTTCTCCCGCCAGCCGGAGCCGAGCCCTGGCGGAAACGCTGGTCAGCTCCTTCCTCGACCGCCTGATGGCGGCGGCGCGGCGCAAGGGCGGCATGCTTTCGATCGACGACTTGCAGGACTTGGAACAGGAATTCGAGAAAAAGGCGGAAGCCCTTCAAGTCGTTTTCGAGAAGTCCTTCGAGGAATACGTCCGCGCCCGCGAACGGGCGGTTTGGGATCAAGCCCGCACCTACCCTTTCGACCGGATGATCGTCAAGAAGGTGTCGCACCTGTTCGCCGACGGCAAAGGACTTTTGGAATCGGACGACACCGTATCGAGGCGCATCCTGCCCGGATTCTTCCTCGCCCTGGGGATGATGCTGGGATCGGACGCGATCGAGGAATATCAGGATAAATGCGGCAGGATCGTCGATAAAATTCGCATCAAAAAAGGCGAATCGTTCGATTGGGAAGATCTCTATGGCGATCGGGAGGCCAACCAGATAATCCTCGATGCCGTTGTCAGCCTCGCCTCGCATTTCGAAGACCTGGACAAACGCATCGTCTGGTTCGCCGATCTGATCAACGGCCATTTGGCGCCGTTTGACGGCAAGCACAACAAGGACGAGGCTATCTGGACGTTCACCGTGGCGGCTTGCCTGCGCTTCCTCGACGCCCTGCTCGCCGACTTGCGGGAAACGCTGTCCACCGAAGGCGGCCGCATGACGGTGAGCAAGCGTTACGGTGTCGACGTCTGCGTCAACTTGGCGGATTTTTTGCAAAAGCTGGAAAAGCACAGGCCCGGCGGCGGCAAATAATACCGCAAACCGCTTCTCGGACCGTCACCGCCGTTTCAGCAGAAACTCCCGCCCGAGCTTGACCACCGGCTCGCCGTCGCAAGCGACGATGTCGGCGGTGGCGTATGTGTCGTGCCAGGATTCGGGAAGATACGATCCGGTGCCGATGACGTCGATGGGGGCGCCGGCAGCGGCCATGACCCTGCATTTCCTAACGCCGAAGCCGGACGAGGCGACGATTTTCACCCTTTTGAAGCCCGCTTGATCCAGCTTTTCGCGGAGGTGAAAAATGGCCGCCGCCGAAACGCCGGGGCCGCTCAGATATTCGCCTTCGCTCTCGCCGCCACCACCTATCGCGAGGGCGGGCGGCGCATGGCGTTCCAAGACCGCTAAAGAGGCTTGTTGATCGAGTCCCTCGACATAACGCCCGCCGTGGGTATCGAGACGCAAGCCGACGCGTCCCTCGGCCGCCATCTCGGGGAACCGCCGGCAAACGCCAAGCGAGTCGGTAATCTCGCGGCCGTAAAAGTCGACCAGCACGATCAGATCCTGGTCGGGGAAGGTCTCGACATACATCTCGGCGGCGCGGAGCGTCGATCCGGCATAGCCGATCAGCGCATGCGGCATGGTGCCCAGTCCCTTCTCCAGACCGAAGTAGTGGGCGGTGGCGTCGTTGGCGTTGCCGATAAAACCTTTGGCGCCCGTTGTTTTCCGCGCCGCCTCCGAACCAACGGCCGCCGCGTAGGCCATCAGCTCGGCCATTTCGGTGCCGGCGCAGTGGCGCGCGTCCATGGCGATGAAGGCGACCCCGGGCAAATCCGAGCACATGGTGCGGGCATTCATGGCGGCGACGCAGGACGCCCCCAGTTTCTGCAAATAAAGCGTTTCCAGATCGACCAGATGATAGAAAGAGCCGGTAATGTGCATCAGCGGCTCGCCGCCGCCGACCCGCTCGCCTTCCCGGTAATGGCATTCGATCTCGAACTCGACGCCGCGCCGCGCCGCCACGGCGGCCAGCCAGTCGACCATCAGCTTCGGCGTGAAGATGACCGGGCGGTACATGAAAACGGCATAGGTCACGGTCTTGTCGCCGAAACGGCTGATGGTTTCCTTGGTCTTGAGGAAATAACGGTCGGTCCATCGGGTGATCTCGGCATCGTCCCAGGACGGAACCGGCCCGGCCGCTGTCTTTTTAGGCATGGGATGTTCCCGAATTCTTAAGAAGAGACGGCGACGCGGCCGCCAAGCCGCAGCCGCCCGTCTTTGAGCACTTCGGCCAAGAGAAAGGCCAGTTCCAGAGCCTGTTTGGCGTTCAGACGAGGGTCGCAATGGGTATGGTAGCGGTCGCAAAGGTTGGCCTCGGTAATGGCGTGGGCGCCGCCGACGCATTCGGTGACGTCCTGGCCCGTCATCTCGAAATGGACGCCGCCGGCATGCGTCCCTTCCGCCGCATGGACGGCGAAAAAGCCGCGCACCTCCTCGAGAATGCGGTCGAAGTGCCGGGTTTTATAACCGTTGGCGCTTTTCACCGTGTTGGCGTGCATGGGATCGCAGACCCAGACCACCTTGCGGCCATCGCTTTCGACGGCGCGGACCAGGGGCGGCAATATCCTCTCCACCTTGTCCGCCCCAAAGCGCGTGATCATGGTCAGCCGTCCCGGTTCTCCCGCCGGATTGAGCAGATCGATGAAGCGGATCAGTTCGTCGGCCTCGATGGCAGGGCCGATCTTGACCGCCACCGGGTTGTTGATTCCGCGCAGGAACTCGACATGCGCCCCGTCGAGCGCGCGGGTGCGCTCGCCGGCCCACAACAGATGCGCCGAGGTGTCGTACCAATCGCCGCGGAGGCTGTCGATCCTGGTCATCGCCTGCTCGTAATTCAACAGCAGGGCCTCGTGCGAGGTGAAGTAGTCGGTCTCGCGGATCTGCGGGGTTGTCTCCGAGGTCAGGCCGCAGGCCGCCATGAAGGCCAGCGTCTCGCCCAGCCGGTCGGCCAGGTCCCGGTAGCGTTCGCCCAAAGGGCTGGCGGCGACGAAGCCCAAGGTCCACTGGTGGACCTTGTGCAAATCGGCATATCCGCCTTGCGCGAAGGCGCGCAGCAGGTTCAGCGTCGAGGCGGACTGATTGTAGGCTTGGATCAGCCGTTCCGGGTCCGGGGTCCGGGCTTGCGGCGTGAATTCCATGCCGTTGATCATGTCGCCGCGATAGCAGGGCAAGGTGACGCCGTCGACGGTTTCGGTTTCCTCGCTGCGGGGTTTGGCGAATTGGCCCGCCAAACGGCCCAACTTGATCACCGGGCAGGCGGCACCGTAGGTCATCACCACCGCCATCTGCAAATGCACCCGGAAGGTGTCGCGGATGTTGTCGGGATGGAACTCGGCGAAGCTCTCGGCGCAATCGCCGCCCTGAAGCAGGAACGCCTTGCCCTCGGCCACTTGCCCCAGTAGCGCCTTCAGGCGCCTGGCCTCGCCGGCGAAGACCAGGGGCGGAAAGACGCGCAGCCGTTCCTCGACCCGGACCAGGGCGTCGGCGTTCGGATACGGTGGCATCTGTTCGATGGGCTTGGAACGCCAGGATTCGGGCGTCCATTTCTCGGCCATTTGGGGCCTCCAGCTATTCGGATAGGCTCTTAGCCTATACGCCGGAATCCGGGTTTTTTCCAGGAAAACCATCACCAACCGAATCGGGGACCGGCTATACTGATCGCGGCAATGCCAGCAACCGCGGGAGGCGGAACGATGCCCATCGAGGAAACGGCGTTCGGCTCCATCACCATCGACGGCGCGCCCTACCCACACGACGTGGTGATCCGTCTTTCCGGTGAGATCGTCAAGCGCAAAAAGAAGCTCTCCACGAAATATTACGGCAGCTCGCACACCATCTCCAAGGACGAGGCGAAGTTCGTTTTCGAGAAGGGCTGCGCGGTGCTCGCCGAGCCCACCCTCGAGGCTTTGCGCGTCTTCAACGAACTGAAGGGCCGCAAGATCGGGCTGTTCCAAGTTACTTGTTGAAAGTGGGAAGGCCCTAATCCGCTTCCTCGCCGGTCGCAATGACGAGATCGTCCATCATGACGTCAAGCGCCGCCGACAAGGACCACGCGAGCGACAGTGACGGCCTCTTGCGTCCCGTCTCGATCTGCGAAAGATAGCCGGCATTGACTCCGACAGTCTCGGCAAGTTGGGCCTGCGTCAAACCCCTGTGCCGGCGCCATACCTTGATCGGATTATCGCCGTCCAACAGGCGCTTGACCATCTCCCAGGGCAGGTCCTCGTCATTTTCCGCGCCGCGGGCGGATTCGATGTCGGTGGCGTCCATGTCGCGTTTCACAAGCCGGCGGTATTCGTCGATGGGGAGCACGGCGAATTCATGCTCACCGTTGGCGTCGGTAAGGTATTGAACGGGACTCATCTTTGCATTCTCCTTCGGGCGTAGGCTTGGCCACGCGGTTCGATCGCTTCTACCGTGATCGTCTTGCTGGCGTCGTCGCGCCTGAAAATGGCGCGAAATTTTCTGGCCCGCGACCGGAATTTGAGACGCCGGAGATCGCTTCCCGAGATGGGCCCGATATCAAGGTCGGGATTATCGGGATCGGATTCCAGCTTATCCAACTCCATTCTCATCTGATTGCGGACATCAGCCGTTTGACCAAGCATGGGCTTTAGCGCCCGTTTTCCGGCCGCTTCTCGCTGAGGGTGACGAATTCTTCCGCCGCCGTCGGGTGGATGCCGACGGTGGCGTCGAACTGCGCCTTCTTGGCCCCACATTTCAAGGCGACGCCCAAGCCCTGGACGATCTCCGGGGAGTCCATGCCGATCATGTGACAACCCAGCACCCGGCCGCTTCCGGCGTCGACCACCAGTTTCGTGAAGGTCGTCTCGTCGCGGCCGGAGAGCGTGTGTTTCATTGATTTGAAGCGTGAGGCGTAGACGTCGATTTTTTTGTGTCTGGCCCGCGCTTGCGCTTCCGTCAGGCCGACCGTGGCCAGCGACGGCTGGCTGAAAACGGCGGTCGGGACACCTTGCCGATCGACTTTCGTCGGCTTGCCGTTGAACAGGGTCTCGGCGATGGCCGCCCCTTCGGCGACGGCGACGGGGGTCAGGTTCAGCCGGTCGGTGACGTCGCCGACGGCGTGGATGGAGGCGACGGAAGAGCATGAGAATTCGTCAACCGCCACGGCGCCCTTTTCGTTGAGCTCGACGCCGGCTTCCCCGAGGCCTAAACCGACGGTGTTCGGCCGGCGCCCAGTAGCGTACATGACGAGATCGGTGTCGACGGTGCCGCCGCCGGCGAGGCGCAGGGACTAGCCGCTATCTTTTTTGTCGATGCCGGCGACGACGGTTCCACACCTGATTTCAATGCCGCGTTTGATCATTTCGTCGGCCAGGATTGTCCGCAGGTCCTGATCGAATCCGCGCAGAACGGTATCGGCGCGAAGGATCTCGGTGACCTCGACGCCAAGGGATGAGAAAATGCCGGCGAACTCGACGGCGATGTAGCCGCCGCCGACGATGACCATGCGTTCGGGCAGGCGCATCAGGTCGAGGGCTTCGTTGGAACTGATCACCTGCTCGATGCCGGCAATATCCGGCGTCACCGGATGGCCGCCGGTGGCGATGAGAACATGCCTGGAGGTCACGCTCTTGCCGCCGATCTCCACCGTATGGGGATCGGCGAGGACGGCCCGGCCCGCAAGGATTTCGACGCCGTTTTCGCGCAAGGTCCGCATGTAGACGCCGTTCAAGCGCTTAATCTCGCGATTCTTGGCGGCGATCAGCGCCGCCCAATTGAAGCCGGCTTCCTTGACCGTCCAGCCATACCCCGCCGCGTCCTCGAAGTCGTCGGCGAAATGGGCGCCGATGACGAGAAGTTTCTTCGGCACGCAGCCGCGCAGCACACAGGTGCCGCCGACGCGGTCTTGCTCGCAGATGGCCACCCTGGCCCCGAACGCCGCCGCCATCCGCGCCGCCCGGACGCCGCCCGAGCCGGCGCCGATGGCGACCAGGTCGTAATCGTACTTGGGCAAGGGTTTAAGTCCTCGTTTGTCCTATAGGGATTTCAGCCAGTCGATGATCATTTTTTTGCCCTTCACCGGCGTCGCCTTGTGGCCGCCGGGCACCACCACATAAGAGCTCTTCGGGTTGGCCGGGGCCTTGGCGAAGGCGTAGCCCTCGCCCTGGGCGAACATGCGGTCCAGCCTGCCCACCACCCACAGCAATGGGGTGTCCGGCCGGATGTCGGCGGCGTTTCGGGGCATGACCGCAAGCCCCGAGGGATCGAACCAACTCAAATAAATTTCCGCCCTGGTCCGGATGGTGGATGTCTTTCCCTGGTTGACGTCCAGGAAGTCGCCCTTGTTCCCGCCGTTGCCGGCGGCCACCAGTTCCGCCGCATCGATCTCGGCCATGGACTCCTCATAGGTCTTGGCAAGATAACGCGACCGCGACCACGGCATGTCGGGGGCGGCGACAAGAAACCCGGCGTCGTCAAGGGCGCCGGCGAGGAGACCGACCGGCGACCGGGGGG
>JAUXMA010000165.1 GCA_030623425.1 Rhodospirillaceae bacterium | reverse complement strand
TCGTTCTCGGCGATTTTGAGGAGCACGAGGATATCGTCGTGTTTGGCGACCCGGAGCAGTCTTTGAATGCCCAGGTCATTGGCGTTCTTGATGTGGCGCATGAATTCGCTGGCCCGCTGCTCGGCGCTTTGGGCGGCTTCCGAGCCGGGGTGCAGAACCCGGATGATCTTCAGCAAAAGGTTCTTGATCTCTTTTTTGTCGACGGCGATTTCCGTATCGTCGAACGACAGGGAAAAGACGTCGGGAGCGGCTTTCTTGACGGAAATTTTCATCGCCCTGCCGAGACTGGCCCCCTGGAAAACATAACGCCATCAAGGCTGGCACAGGGATGGTCCGATGACAAGCCCCCGGTTTAACGCCCGCCGTTCCGGCGATGTTGGTTGATCGGCAAAGCGGCGCCGATATGATGGCGCCGCCATGAACGCGGCCGCGGCCGCCGGGCTTGCCCGATCGGCGCTTCTGGAGACATTTCGTGAGCTTTCTTGACCGCATCGCCGCTTGCGCCCCTCCCGAAACCTCCCGTTACCGGACTTTTCGCGTCGACGGCATCGAGGTTGGCCGGGTGAAAGACGATTTCGCCGCCGCTCTCGGGAATTTCCCGGACGTCTTTTCCGTTTCCGGCGATGGCGTCGAACTGGCCGGGGGTTTGAACGGTTTCGAGCAACGGACCAAGGCCGTGGATGGGGTGTTGAGGAGGTTGGCCGAACGGCAGGTGATCCGAGGCTGGCGTGAA
Source organism: Rhodospirillaceae bacterium (assembly GCA_030623425.1). GTDB lineage: Bacteria > Pseudomonadota > Alphaproteobacteria > Rhodospirillales > 2-02-FULL-58-16. Next base: position 3,989 of record JAUXMA010000165.1, on the reverse strand, counting down.
GAAAAATATCCCGTGGCAACGTCATTCAAGTCTCCGGCGCTGTTCCATATGGAGCGGGCGGCGGTGCCGCTATTCGGGGTGCGGGCTTACGGAGTCCACATGAACGGCTTCCTCGGCGCCGGCGCCGGCATGAAAATGTGGATCGGCCGGCGCGGCCTTGACAGGCTGGTGGCGCCGGGAAAGCTCGATCAGATCGTCGCCGGCGGGCAACCGGCGGGCCTTTCCCTGCGCCAAAACCTGATCAAGGAAAGCGCCGAGGAGGCCTCCATTCCCGCCGAGCTGGCGGGCAAGGCGATTGCCGTCGGCGGGACATCTTATTGCATGGAGCGCGCCGAGGGGTTGCGCCGCGATCTGTTGTTCAATTTCGACCTCGAGTTGCCCGCCGATTTCGAGCCGGTCAACAACGACGGGGAAATCGCTGAATTCCACTTGTGGCCGATCGAACAAGTGATCGAGACGGTGCGCGATACGGACGAATTCAAGTTCAATTGCTCCCTGGTGGTCATTGATTTCCTGATCCGCCACGGTTTTATCGAACCCGACCATGCCGATTATGTCGAGTTGGTCCGGGGCCTTCACGGATGATCGCGGGCCATTATTTTGCCCGGACAAATCAGCCACCCTCGATCATGTCATGAAGGTAGAATGACCATCGTTCCGAAAGTTATGTGAGAGATATCGGTTTAACCGCGGGAGGACACCATGGCTTTTCAACTTGCCCCGTTCCTGGCTAGAAGCGTCCCCGGCGTCGGGGTGCTCGGCGGTATCGTCGGCGGGGCCGCCGCTCTCGCGGCGACTGCCTTTAGCGCCTTTGCCGCGGGTCTCGTCGGAGGCGGTTTGGTGGTATCCCTGGCGACGGCTTTCACCGCCGCGGTCGCCGAAAAATACGTCTGGGACCGCGGCATGGATTGCCTGCAGGAAAAGTACGGAGAAACCGAGGTCTGACCACGGGGCAGGGTTTCGGTCCGCCCCCAATTGCCGGAAACGAAACGCTAAAACCCGGCCATTCGCCGCACCTCTTCCGGGGTTTTCCCGGCTGCGCGTAAAGCCCGCAAGCTCAACGCCTTGTCCCGCTTGCAAAGACGCCGGCCGGCCTCGTTGGCGAGCAATCGGTGATGGTGGTAGGCGGGCGTGTCCAGATCCAACAGAGCCTGCAAAAGGCGGTGGATGTGGGTGGCCGCGAACAGGTCCTCGCCGCGGCTCACCAAGGTCACTCCCTGCAGGTGGTCGTCAAGGGTGACCGCCAGGTGATAGCTTGTCGGCGCATCCTTGCGGGCCAGCACCACGTCGCCGAATACTTGCGGCCTGCCGGCGACGGTGCCCGCCTCGACATCGGTCCAGTTCAGCCCTCCGGTCAGCGCCGTCGCTTTCGCCAAGTCGAGGCGCAAGGCGTAAGGGAGACCCGTTTTCATCCGTTCCTTGCGGGTCGGCGGCTCGATCTCGCGGCAGGTGCCGGGATAGAGGGGACCGTCGGGGCCATGCGGGGCGTTGCCGGCGGCGGCGATCTCCGCCCGGATTTCCTTGCGGGTACAGAAACAGGGGTAGAGGACTTCCAGGGCGGCCAATTTATCGAGGGCGCCGGCGTAATCGTCCATATGCTCCGATTGACGCCTGACCGGCGTCTCCCATTCCAGCCCCAGCCAGCGAAGGTCTTCGTAGACGGCCTTTTCGAAAGCCGGCCGGCAGCGCGCCGCGTCGATATCCTCCATGCGCAGCAGGAAACGGCCGGCCGCTTGCTTGGCCGCCCTGGCGGCGAACAGCGCCGCCAGGGCGTGACCCAGATGCAGATAACCGGTGGGGCTTGGCGCGAAACGGGTGATACGGTCGGCCGGCGGAGGCTTCTTCGGCATGGCCCGAGAATAGCACGCCTAGACGTCGGCGCGGGTCCGTTCAAACCTATCGGAAAACCTCCCGCCCGTGGCCGATTCATATCAACATGGAAATACTCCAAGCGATTAAACCGCGTCAGCTTTTGTTGGCGCCAAGCATCCGCAAGCGGGTATGAATAGGTCCATGTGTGGCGTCGCCGCCATATTCGCCTATGGAGCCAACGCGCCGGCGGCCGACGGCAAAGAACTCGCCGCCATGGGCGAGGCGATGCGCGCCCGCGGCCCCGACGGCGAGGGGCTTTGGCTTGCCGGCGACGGCCGTGCCGGCCTGGCGCATCGACGGCTGGCCATCATCGATCTTTCCGCCGCCGCCGCCCAACCCATGCAATTGGACGGCGGACGCTACCGCATTTCCTACAACGGCGAAATCTACAACTTCCCCGTCTTGCGCCGGCAACTGGAAGACAAGGGCCACCATTTTACCACCAACTCGGACACGGAAGTGTTGTTGCGCCTCTACCAGGCCGAGGGAGCCGGGATGGTGCGCCGTTTGCGCGGCATGTACGCCTTCGCCCTCTGGGACGAGGAACGGCGGGGGCTGCTCTTGGCCCGCGATCCCTTCGGCGTCAAGCCCCTTTATTACGCCGACGACGGCTCGACACTGCGCGCCGCCTCGCAGGTCAAGGCGCTGACGGCGGGCGGCGGCGCCGGCAAGGGAGCCGACGCGGCCGGCCATGTCGGGTTCGTCCTGTTCGGTTACGTGCCCGATCCGCACACCCTTTTCGCCGACATCCGCGCCCTGCCGGCGGGCTCGACGCTCTGGGTCGACGAACTTGGCGGGCGGCGTCTGGACCGCTTCTTCGACGTGTCGGGCGTTCTCGCCGAGGCGGACGCCGCCGCCGCCGGCGATTTGCGCGATGCCCTCAAGGACAGCGTCAGCCATCATCTCATCGCCGACGTTCAGGTCGGCATATTCCTCTCCTCGGGATTGGATTCGGCGACCATCGCCGCGCTTGCCTCGGAAACGCGCGGCGGCGGCCTCGAGACCTTGACCCTGGCCTTCGAAGAGTACCGGGGCAGCGCCAGGGACGAGGCGCCGCTGGCCGAGGAAGTGGCCGGCGCCTACGCCAGCCGCCACAAAACCGAATGGGTGGCGGGGACGGAATTCCATCACCACCTGGACGACATGCTGAAGGCCATGGACCAGCCCACCATCGACGGCGTCAACGTTTACTTTGTCGCCAAGGCGGCCGCCGGGATGGGCCTCAAGGTGGCCCTTTCCGGCCTTGGCGGCGACGAGATTTTTTGCGGTTACGACAGCTTCCGCCAGATCCCCAAACTGGTGTCGATACTGGCATCCCTGCCGGGGCGGCGCGTCTTCGCTCCGGCGTGGCGCGCCGTCACCGCGCCTCTCGCCGGGCGCCTGTTCTCGCCCAAGGTCGCCGGACTGCTGGAACTGGGCGGCCGTTACGGTGACGCCTACCTCTTGCGCCGCGGTCTTTTCCTGCCCTGGGAACTGCCGCAAGTGCTGGACGCCGACATGGTACGCGATGGCTGGCGGCAGCTCGAACCCCTGCTCAGACTCGAGGACTGCCATGGGGCCATCGCCGAACCGCGGCGCAAGGTGGCGGCGATGGAGACGGTTTGGTACATGCGCAACCAGTTGCTGCGCGACGCCGACTGGGCCGGCATGGCGCACGGCGTCGAGATCCGCGTGCCTTTCATCGACGAGACTCTGTTCCGCCGGCTGGCCCCGGCGATCGGCCGGCCGGGCGGCCCCGACAAGCTGGCGATGGCGGCGACCCCGGCCCGGCCCTTGCCGGCGGCCCTGTTCAACCGCCCGAAAACCGGCTTCGACGTGCCTTTCCGCGACTGGCTGCGGGGCGGCGGGGGAAACGGCCCGGGCGGCGAAAGGGGCTTGCGCGGCTGGGCGCGAAAGGTCTACGCGGCGGCGTGGGCTGACGCCGGCCGCTAGCGCATTTCCGGTTCACATGCGTTCACCTGAAATGCTCTATCTATTTGTTTCAAATGCAAATGCGTCGACGCGGATGAGTCCATCCGCTCGGGTTTTGCTCTTGCGCAGCCGTTCCCGGATCGCCTCGTTTCCGGCCCGCGCGCAGGCTTCGTCTTTGTCGCCGCCGGGGGCGCCGCCGACGCCGA
>JAUXMA010000230.1 GCA_030623425.1 Rhodospirillaceae bacterium | reverse complement strand
GGCGGGCGACGCGGCGGCTGGGGCAACGTCGTTTTTCAACAAGGAGCGCAGAGAAGAGATACGGAGATCACAGAGATTAAGAAGATCACAGAAGAAACATTAAATCGACTCTGGCCCCATTTCTCGATATAGGAATTTAAATGCGTATGATGTCCCCCGACTGAACCCGCCCTTGCCGCCAGAGACCGCAAAGAAAAGCGGCCCGTCCGATTGCTCGTCCGGGCCGCCTCCAATTCAAAATCTCATGAAAACCCTTTCGGGCCCCTGGGAAATCTTGAATTCAAGTCCGAAACCTCAATCAATCCTTACAAACCAATAAAACTTCCGAACTCGCCAATCAGGTTAATGAAAAAAAATCATCCTGAAAACCCGGAATCAATCCACATCCTTGTGGAAGATGGGGGTAACTTATGGTTTATCTGAAGGGAAGATTTCACCCTGGCGATCGGCGGCAAATGACGGGCCATCACGGAAGGACCATTGATCATGGCACGGATTGGATTTGTCGGTTTGGGGACCATGGGAACGCCCATGGCCGGGAACCTTTTGAAAGGCGGACATTCCGTAAGCGGGTTCGACCTAGTGGTCTGTATCACCTAAAGCGGAAACGTGTCGAATGGCTGGGCCGAGCCGGCGGCGTTCCGGCGGCGGGCGCGGCGGAAACGGCCCGCGAATGAAGATCGTGCACAACCACATGAGCGCGGCGCTGAACGTGCCGACCGGGGAAACGCTCGTCTTCGCCGAAGCCCGCGGCCTTTCCCCGGAACTACTCGGAACCGCCAGAACTCGGTGCGCCGACATCGGCTCCGGTCGGCGACCTTTTCCACCACCGCAATTCACCAACCACCGCAACGGCGGTGACCAGGACACCGGCGGCGGCAACGTACAGGCGCACCGGTTCGAAATACACCAGCAAGAGGTCGGCGCCGACGATCAGGACCAAAACCTTGTTGCAGATCGGGCACGCGATGCCGATGAAATTCATGACACCGCCCGCCCCGACCGCCCCGGTTGGACAGGACGGACGCCGCAACGCGAAAAACAGGCCGAACAAGACGCACTGGGCGGCAAGAAGGGCGATTTCGACACCGCCGGCCGGCGTCATGCGAATAAAGAGCGGGTTCTCCCACAGGGCGGCGACGGTTCCCAACACGGCGAAGGAGACCAGCGAAACCGCCGCGCCGGTGAGACTCGCCCGTTGACCGGGGATTCCGGCAAGATTTTTCATGCTTCCCATGTTCCTCCTTCGCTAGAATTCCCTGCCCATCCGCTCGTCCACCGACAGCGGGCCGACGACGACGAGTTCGAGAACGCCGATGTAAACGGCAAGCGGATAGGCCGGCTCCAGACCGATCTTGCCCATGAACCCGGCGGTCCCGGACAATCCGCCGCCGATCAGCTTCGAGAAGCCACTAGCCCGCGGCCGCCGAAATAGCCGCCGTCACCCGCTCCTGGTCCTTCGGCGTCAGGCCGCAAGACGAAGGCAAAAAAAGGCCATGGGAATGAAGATGGTCGGCGGCGCCAGTGTCCACGAATAGCGCCCCTCGGTGGGCGGCGCTGCGATGGATCGGCTGCCACATCGGCCGCGCCTCGATCTTCTTTTCCGCCAGACAAGCGAGCAGGCCGCGGCTGTCCATGCCGAACGCGCCGGGATCGACAACAACCGTGGAAAGCCAGAATACGCATTCCGCCCAGGGCGCCTCGGGCATGTAAGTCAGGCCGGGCAGTTGCCTGCACATACGCCGGTAGGCTTCCGCGATCCGGCGTTTGGCCACGATCAGGTGATCGAGTTGTTCGAATTGGGCGCATCCCAAAGCCGCTTGGATGTTGGTCAGGCGGTAGTTGTATGCGACTTGGTCGTGAATGTACTCGATCGGTTCGCTTCTTGCCTGTGTTGACAGGTGGCGGGCCCGTGCCGCCCAGTCGCCATCGCCGGTGACGATCATGCCGCCGCCGCCGCAGGTAATGAGCTTGTTGCCGTTGAAGCTAAAACAGGCGATGTCGCCCATCGCCCCCACATTCCGCCCTTTGTAGCTGGCGCCGAAGCTTTCGCAAGCGTCTTCAACGACCGGCAATTCGAAATCCCGGGCCAGCTCCAGGAGAGGGTCCATATCGACCGGATGGCCAAGGATGTGGACAGGCAAAAGAGCGCCGATGCGGCGGCCGGTATTCCGGTTGTAGAGGCGGCCGCCGCGCTTTTCGCACCGCTCGCTCAAGAAGCCGGCGGCAAGATTGGCATCCATCTGCCAAGTCAGCGGATCGGCGTCGATGAACACCGGTGTCGCGCCGGCATGGCGAATGGCATTGGCCGGGGCGATGAAGGTGAGAGTGGAGGTCACTACCTCGTCGCCCGGCTCGACGCCGGCGACCAGCAAGGCCATATGCAGGGCCGCCGTGCCGTTGACGGCGGCGACGGCATGCTCGACGCCGACGTATTCGGCGATCTTGCTTTCAAAACGACTGACGAACTTCCCCGCCGAGGAGACCCATTTGGTGTCCAGGCACTCTTTCAAATAGAGCCATTCGTTGCCTTCAAGGAAGGGTTCGCAAAGAAGGATAGGCTGGCTTTTCTTTTCGGACGACACAGGGCAATGCCCTAGGGCAAATCCGGCATACCGGCAATCGGCCCGGCGGCGTATCGATCGTTCATTTCTTGAATTTTCCCGAATGGACGTCTTCCTGGGCCTGGGCGTAATCCCGCAACTGTCCGATATCCAGCCAGTATTCATGGATCGGAAAACTGGTGACAACGGTGTCACCGTCGAGAAGCCTTTCTATCAGGTCGGTCATGTCCAGTTTTCGATCGGCGGGAATATGTTCGAGGACCGTCGGCTCGAGCAAGTAGATACCCGCATTGATGAAATGGGACAAGGTCGGCTTCTCGACCAGCCGCTTGACGCGGGTGCCTTTCACCTCGATGACGCCGAAAGGAACCGGGATCTCGTATTTGCGCACGCCGATGGTGATGTCGGAAGCCTGTTCGCGATGAAAGTTCAGCATGGCGCGGAAATCCACTTCCGTGAGGATATCGCCATTGATGACCAACAGCGGTTCCGCCGAGGCGCTGAACATCGATAAAGCCGCCGCCGCCGGCGATCACCGGAATCGGCGCGGCCCCGGCGATTTTCCGGGTCAGTCCGATGTCAAACCCCTTGCCGCCGCCGTCCCGGTCGATGGAGGTGACGAGAAGCTCTCCAGCGCCGAGTTCGACGGCGCGCGCGGCCCATTCGATGGCGTCGACACCCGTGCTTTCGCGGCCAAAATCGGTATAAGCCTCATAGCGCCCTTTTGCCAACCGGATGGCCTCGATGGAGACAACGATGGTCGATGAACCGAATTTGTGGGCCGCCTCGGAAATGAGCCGCGGATTTTTCACGACCGCCGTGTTCAACGCCACCTTGTCGGCGCCGGCGCGCAGGACTTGGCGGATATCGTCGAGTGTCCTCAACCCCCCGGCCACCGTCAGCGGCACGAAGGTCTCGGAGGCGGTTCTCTCGACGATGCCGAGGATGCTGTTGCGGCCGTAGAGACTGGCCACCGCGTCGATGTAGATCAATTCGTCGGCGCCGCCTTCATAATAGTGGCGGGCGAAAACTTCCGGTTTGCCAAGAACCCTCAAGCCCTCGAAATGGATGCCCTTCACAAGATTCGGGCCT
>JAUXMA010000242.1 GCA_030623425.1 Rhodospirillaceae bacterium | reverse complement strand
TCGGTTTCGTCGAAAAGCTTGCTGACCAAGACCCCGTTCCCCTTCACTCCTAAAAAGCCGGCGTCGAAACAGCCATCAACCGGCATTATGAATGGAGAATACATTATATAAAGAAATAGTCGGCGGCGGCGGCGGTGATGGCGGCGAGCCGAAAGGCCGGAAACGTAAGCAATGAACGCAATCTCAACCTTCATTGAACACCTGCCCAAGGCCGAACTCCACTTGCATATCGAAGGCACGCTCGAGCCCGGGCCGATGTTTGAAATGGCGGCGAGAAACGGCGTCGAACTGCCCTATGCGTCTATCGACGAGCTCGAGGCCGCCTATGATTTCGGCGGTCTCGAGGATTTCCTCGACCTCTATTATCGGGGCATGTCGGTGCTCGTCCGCGAACGGGACTTTTACGACCTGACCTGGGCGTATCTGCGAAAAGCCCGCCGACAAACGGTCTTGCACGCCGAAATCTTTTTCGATCCGCAGGCGCACACCGGCCGCGGCGTACCCTTTTCGACGGTCATCGACGGCATCCATCGGGCCTTGCTCGACGGCGAGGAGAAGCTCGGCATGAGCGCCAAGCTGATCATGTGCTTCCTGCGCCACCTTGAAGAGGACGATGCCATGCAAACCCTCGAGCTGGCGCTCGCCTACAAAGACCGGATAGCCGCCGTCGGCCTCGATTCTTCCGAACTCGGCCACCCGCCGAGCAAATTCAAGGCGGTGTTCGCCCGCGCCCGCGCCGAGGGCTTCCTTGCCGTCGCCCATGCCGGCGAGGAAGGACCCGCCGAATACGTCTGGGAGGCCTTGGACATACTCCAAGTCGCCCGCATCGATCACGGCGGCCGTTCGCTGGACGATGCCCGGTTGACGAGACGCCTGGCCGAGACCCGCCTGCCCCTGACCTTGTGCCCGTTGTCGAATTTGAGATTGGGGGTGGTCAAGGACATGCCGAGCCACCCGTTGCGGGAAATGATGCAAAAAAACCTTTTGGTGACGGTCAATTCCGACGATCCGGCTTATTTCGGCGGCTATCTGAACGAAAATTACCGGGCCGTCCAGGAGGCGTTGGGGCTGACCGTGGAGCAGCTCCACGGCCTTGCCAGAAACTCGTTCCTGGCGTCCTTTCTCGACGCCCCTTCGAGGCAAGCCCTGATCGCCAGGCTCGACGACTACGTGGCGCGAAGGGCGCCGTCACTCGGCGACGATCTTGACCTGGCTTCCGGGAATCAAGGATTGCCCTCTCGGTAATCCGTTCAAGGTTTCGAACCACTCCAGGCGGAACTTCTCGAAAGGCATGCGCCGGGCGAGCGTTGCCGCCGTGTCGCCGGCGGCGACGGTGATGACGGCGAGCCGCAACGGCTTGATCGCCGCCGCTTCCCGGGACGACAGGAGCCGGAAGCTGTAGGTGGTGCGTTGCAGGCCCAAAGCCAGGCGCCGGGTCAGGCCGGGCGGAGTGATGAAGACGAACCGATAAATCCGCTCGGCGCGCTCGCGGATGGCCACAAACCGGGCGTCCATTCGGCCGCCTTTCCGGAACCATATTTTCTTCTCTCCGGTGGCCGCCTCCATGCCGTTGATGGTGATCCTTTCGACATTCTTCAAACCCCAGATGTTGGCGAGATGGGCGGCCAGGTTTCCCGCCGCCCTGGCCTTCCCGGGGTCCACCATATCGAAGGCGATGACCGACCCGCCGGGGCCGCGGGCGACGACCTTGGCCGGGGAATTGAACAATACGAAATTCGGCGGAACCTCGAACCGGAAGTGGAGGTTCGGATGGAGAAACAGGCGCCCTTTGCGGATTCCCTGCTTGGGGTCGTCGCCGAAAAGAAGGCCGTCGATGCGGGCAAGGTAGGTTTCCCGTTGAAGCCGCGGACGCCCCGCCGGCGCCACCTTGGCCAAGCCAATGGCCTGGATGACGCGCTCGCTGGTGCGCGGGTGGCTGGCCATGATGTGAAAACGCTCGGCCGCCTTGGGATCGCCGCTAACAACCGCGACCAGCCGTTTATGCGCCTCCATCTTGCCGAAAAAGGTGATCATGGCGTTGGCGTCGTAGCCGGCGCGGACCATGTAACGCACCGCCAGCATGTCGGCCTCCAGTTCCTGCTCGCGGGAATAGCCTTGCAAAATGGCCTGGGCGCCGAAGGAGACCAGACTGCCGAGTCCCGCCGGCATCCCGGCGCCGGCGCCAATGGCGCTCAATAACTGCAGGCCCAGGTTGGTGGCCATGGCCTGGCTGTAGCGCTGCGCCGTGTGCCGGGCGGTGATGTGGCCGATCTCATGGGCGAGCACGCCGGCCATCTCGGCCTCGTTGTCGGCCAAGGCGAGAAGTCCGCGGGTGATGTAGACATATCCGCCGGGAAGGGCGAAGGCGTTGACTTTGCCGTCGTTCAAGACGGTGAAAGTATAGGGCAGGCCCGCCACTTCCGAGACCCGCGCCAGTCCGAGACCGATGTCCCTGACATAGGCATCGATCCGTTGGCCGTCGTAACGGCCGCCGTATTCCTTGAGGATCTTGGGGTGTTCCCTTTCCCCGACTTCCATTTCGTCGGCGCGCGACATGAAGCCGGTGAAACTCTGCTTGCCGGTGGCCGGATTGACCGTGCAGGCGGCAAGCGCGAGCAGCGGCACAATCAGAAAAACGGGGCTGACCGGGCGGATCATGGCCTAAGGATTATACAGGCGCCGCCGCCGAGATGGGAATCCACCGCTCCGCCGCCAGGGCAATCTTGAAATGCTCTAATCCGTGAGGATTTCGATCTGTTCCGGGTGGCTGGCCTCGATCATCGGCCCGTTCCATTGCTTCAGCCAGCCCCGCGCCCGCAGCCGCCGGCGTTTCAGCGCCAGCAGGTCGATACCATTGCCGGCGAAAAGCTTTCGCGCCTTGGCGGCGACCATCACCGTGAAATCGCTCCGCCAGTCGAGACCGAAGTTCAAATAGACCCGCCCCTTGACATTCGCCGCGTCGAGCACCCGCCCTTCGACGATCTGGAAGGTGCCGATGTCCGCAACCGCCTCGGCCGGCGCGCGGATGGCGTAGTAAGGGCTGCCCCAGATGCCGAGCCCGGCCGCCCGGGCCTGGCGCTCGCGCTCCAGCATTTCCGCCACCGCCGCCCGGTTGTCGGGAAAACTGTAGACCCTGGCGAGCCCGAGGCGCAGCATTTCACCCTGGATCCAGACTCCGTCGCGGTCATGCAGATGGGCCAGCAGGCGCCCGTGGCGGTCCTTGCGGCGGCCGCCGAAGGAAAGCGTCAGCCGCCGCCCCGCGACCAACGCCGCCAGCGCCCGTTTGGCCTCTTCGGCCAAAGGCCAGGCGGTGAATCCGGGCCGGCCCAAGGGCAGTTTCGGCGCCTGGATGCCGACCAGGCGCACCGCCAGCGCTCCATCGATGGCGCGCTCCAGGACCACCGTGTCCCCATCCACCACTTTGGCGACAACGGCGCTTTCGCCCTTTTCCAGCCCTTCAAGCGCCAGCGCCGGAAAGGCGAGC
>JAUXMA010000235.1 GCA_030623425.1 Rhodospirillaceae bacterium | reverse complement strand
ATCGCCGCCGCCAGGCCGATTTCCCGCGCCGTCAGCACCGAACCTGAATAGAGCAGCGTCTCGCTTTCGTGAAAGTCGAGCCCCGCCGGGCGGACGAAACGGCCTTCGTGCACCCGTTCCCCGACCGTCACACGATCGCCGGAGAGGTCGCAATCCTCCTGCATGACGACGGCATCGGCGCCGGCCGGCAGCGGCGCGCCGGTGAAGATGCGTACCGTTTGACCGGCGCCGACAACAGCACCGAAACCGCGTCCCGCCACCGCCTCCCCGATCACTTCGAGGGTGGCGGGGATGGTGGCCAGGTCTTCCGCCCGCACCGCGTAACCATCCATGGCGGAAACGGCGACGGGCGGATGGCTGACCCTGGCGGCGACGTCCTCGGCGAGGACCCGTCCCAAGGCGCCGTCCAGGCCCACCTGTTCGACGGAGAGGAGCTTGACGAAAGAGGTTACCCGCTCAAGGGCCTCGGCGACGGAGATCATTTCCCATTTCCTTAAGCCTCATTTGGCCTCGAAGGTTCCCGATTTGCCGCCGGCTTTGCGGACCAGGCGGATGTCGGTGAGGCGCATGCCCCGGTCGACCGCCTTGCACATGTCGTAGACGGTGAGCGCCGCCACGGCGACGGCGGTCAGGGCCTCCATTTCGACGCCGGTCCGTCCCTTGAGCCGGCAGGTGGCGGTGATGTCGACGGCGTTGCGCTCCGGATCGCATGCCAGATCCACGTTGATCGAGTTGAGGTTGAGCGGATGGCACAGCGGGATCAAGTCGGGTGTCCGTTTGGCGCCCATGATCCCGGCCAGGCGGGCGACGGAGAGCACATCTCCTTTCTCGACCCCGCCGGCGGTGATTTTCGCCAAGGTGGCGGGGCGCATGAGCACCGAGCCCTTGGCGGTGGCGGTGCGTTCGCTTGACTCCTTGTCGGAGACGTCGACCATGCGGGCGTTGCCTTTGGCGTCGAAATGGGTGAGCTCGGCCATCTTTCGCTCAAGCTCTTGCGGCCGCCGTTTGCGGGCGCTCAAGCAGCGCCCGGGTGGCGGCCGCCACGTCGCCTTGTTTCATCAGCGATTCGCCGATCAGGAAACAATCGGCGCCGGCCCTGGACATGCGGGCAAGGTCGTCCGGGGTCTTGAGTCCGCTTTCGCTGACGATGACGCGCCCGGCCGGCATCAGAGGCGCCAACCGTTCGGTGGTGGCGATGTCCGTTGCCAGGGTTTTGAGGTCGCGGTTGTTGATGCCGATGAGACGCGCATGGAGCTTGAGGGCGCGCTCCAATTCGGCCTCGTCGTGGACCTCGACGAGGACGTCCATGCCGTAATCCATGGCGACGTTTTCGAGTTCCCGGGCCCGGCCGTCGTCGAGGATCGCCATGATCAGAAGCACGCCATCGGCGCCAAGCGCCCGGGCTTCGACGATCTGATAGGGATCGAGCAGGAAGTCCTTGCGCAGCACCGGCAGCGTCACCGCCGCCCGCGCCGCCACCAGGAATTCATCGGCGCCAAGGAAATAGGGGATGTCGGTGAGCACGGAAAGGCAAGCGGCGCCGCCGGCCATGTAGGCCCGGGCCAGGGCCGGCGGATCGAAATCGGCGCGAATCAGGCCTTTCGACGGCGACGCCCGCTTGATTTCGGCGATCAGGCCGTAGCCGCCGGCCCGCGCCGCCTCTTCCAGGCGGGCCGCGAAACCGCGCGGCGGCGGCGCTTGCCGGGCGGCGGCGCGGACATCGCTGAAAGGGCGGCGTTTTTTGCGGCGGCACGTCTGTTCCTGCTTGTCGGCGCGGATGCGGGCGAGGAGGTCGCTCACTTCGCCGCTCCTTCCAGGACTTTGGAATTGGCGCCGGCGGAATTGGTGATGGCCGCCAATTTTCGCAACGTCGCCTTGGCCGCGCCGCCGTCGATGGCAGCCGCCGCCAGGGCGGCGCCCTGTTCGAGACTCTCGGCTTTGTCGGCGACGATAAGGGCGGCGGCGGCGTTATAGACCACCACGTCGCGGAACGGCCCCGGCTCGCCGTCGAGCATGCCGCGCATGGCGGCGGCGTTGGTTTCGGCGTCGCCGCCCTTGAGGTCGGCCGGCGCGGCGCGGGGAATGCCGGCCTCTTCGGGGACGACCTCGAAGCAGGCGACCCTGCCGTCCTTCAATTCGGCGACATAGGACGGGCCGGTGGTGGTCAGTTCGTCGAGGCCGTCCGAGCCGTGCGCCACCCAGGCCCGTTCGCCGCCGAGATTGGCCAGCACCCAGGCCAAGGGTTCGATCCACTGGCGCGAGAAGACGCCGGTGAACTGGCGCTTGACGCCGGCCGGATTGGACAGGGGGCCCAACAGATTGAAAATGGTGCGGGTGCCCAGCTCGACGCGCGCCGGACCGACGTGGCGCATGGCGCCGTGGTGGCGGGGCGCCATCATGAAGCCGATCCCCGCTTCCCGGATGGATTTCTCGACCAAGGGCACGTCGGCGTCGATGTCGACTCCCAGGGCCAAGAGCACATCCGCGGCCCCGGATTTGGACGACAAGGCCCGGTTGCCGTGCTTGGCGACGGGGACGCCGGCGGCGGCGACCACCAAGGCGGCGCCGGTGGAGATGTTGTAAGTGCCGGAACCGTCGCCGCCGGTGCCGACAATGTCGATGGCGCCGGCCGGCGCCTCGACCGGCAAGGCCTTGGCGCGCATGACGCGAAGCGCGCCGGTGATCTCCTCGACGGTTTCGCCGCGCACCCTGAGCGCCATCAGAAAAGCACCGATCTGGGCGCCGGTGGCTTGCCCCGACATGATGATCTCGAAGGCGGTCTCGGCCTCGTTTTCGGTCAGCGCCGCGCCGGTCGCCACCTTGCCGATCAGCTCCTTCATGGCGGCGGGGGGTTCGTTCATGCGGCCGCCTTCCCCCTGCTCAGATCGAGAAAATTCCTGAGCAGGTGATGACCGTGTTCGGAAGCGATGCTTTCCGGGTGGAACTGGACGCCATGGATCGGCAGCGTCTGGTGGGCAAGCCCCTGGATGACCCCGTCATCGCTTTCCGCCGTCACTTCCAAACAGTCAGGCAGGTCTTGTCGCGACACCATCAGCGAATGGTAACGGGTCGCCGTGAAGGGACTGGGGATGTCGCGGAAAATCCCCGTCCGCTCGTGGTTGATCTCGCTGACCTTGCCGTGCATGGGGGCGGGCGCCCTGACCACCTTGCCGCCAAAGGCCTGGCCGATGCACTGGTGGCCCAGACAGACGCCGAGAATGGGTACGCGTCCGGCGGCAATTCTCACCAAATCCAGGCAAATGCCGGCGCGGTCGGGATCGCAGGGGCCGGGCGAGATGACGATGCCCTCGGCTGCCATCGCCACCGCCTCGTCGGCGGCAAGGGCGTCGTTGCGCCTCACCTCGACCTCGGCCCCGAGCTCGCCCAGGTAGTGGCGGAGGTTGTATGTGAAGCTATCATAATTATCAATTAACAAATACATTTCAATGCTGTGCGTGAATATCTTAAACTTGATTGAAAGGCTAGTTCAGGCGATCTTGCCGCCCTCATGTTGGCTGTCGCCACGGAGAGTGCAGGGTGGTCTTGCCAGCGTCAAGTCCAACTCCGCCGAAGCGACGCGGGCAAGCCCCCCTCTCAAGGCTCTTGACATT
>JAUXMA010000362.1 GCA_030623425.1 Rhodospirillaceae bacterium | reverse complement strand
CGGCGAGGCGAGGAAACTGATCGCCAAGGCCGACGCGGAAGCGGGCAAGAGCGACTTCCGCCTGTTCGAGACCGAACTGGCCCGGCCCGACTGACCGCCCTGACCAAGGTTCGATGATAATGGCCCATAGAGATCGCCTCGGCGCCCCGTCGGGTAGGAGAAAAGTTGCCGGCGATGCGGCGCATCGTCAAGACTTTTCGACGCCCTCCGACGGGGTGCCGAGGCGACCGGAACGGCGGTTTCCCAAGGCTTTCTGACTTTGGCCCATGCCAAATGGTTGGCTTTGGCCCATGCCAAATGGTTGGCTTTGGCCCATGCCAAATGGTTGGCAATGTCGTGCCCGTCTCGCGATGCCCCACATCGCCACGCCGCGCACTCCTAGCCGAAAGCCTTGGGAAACCGTCTCTATGGGTCATTATCATCGATCCTTGGTATGAGCAGGATTTTGGGGCCGGTCGGTGACCGAAATCGCTTTTTACCACCTGACGAAATCATCTCTGGAGGCGGCCTTGCCCAAGCTTCTGGAAAAAACCCTGGCAACAGGCAAACGGGCGGTTGTCGTCGCCGGATCCACTGAACGGGTCGAGGCCCTGAACTCGCTGCTTTGGACCTACAAACAGGGTTCCTGGCTTCCTCACGGCGGCAGCAAGGATGGCAACGCCGAAGACCAGCCGATCTGGCTTGCGATCGATGACGAAACCCCTAACGGCGCCACTTTCCTGTTTCTGACCGACGGCGCGGCCTGCGAGCGCGTCGGCGGTTTCGAGCGCTGTTTCGAGCTGTTCGACGGCAACGATCCGGCGGCTGTCGAGGCGGCGCGGAAACGCTGGAAGGCCTATAAGGAGACGGGCCACGAACTGACGTACTGGCAGCAGACCGACCGCGGCGGCTGGGAAAAGAAGGGATAGACGGGGGGCGCGGCGGGCGAATGGCGCGCATTCTTGTTGTCGGTTCGGTGGCCAGGGACGGGGTGATCCGCCTCGGCACGCCTTTTCACGCCGGCACCCACATGCAAGGCGAATGGCTGGGAGAGCGTCTCGGCGGCGGTGCCTCGAACACCGGTGTCGCCCTGGCCCGCGCCGGCCACGAGACGGCAATCGTCTCCGCCATTGGCAACGACAAGGTGGGCCAGGAACTGCTGGCGGAATTAACCGCCAACGGCATCGACACCTCGCAAATCATCACCGTCGAAGGGGCGTCGACCCGCTCGGTGGTGATGATCGATCCCGAAGGCGAGCGCACCATCGTCAATCTCAACCGCTGCCAAGAGACGAAACCGCCGGCGCGTCTCCTGAACGTGGCCGCGGATAGCCTTTACGTACGAAGCTGGTCCCTCGACTTGGGCCCGCTTCTCGACGCCAAGATGCAATCCTGCCGCGTTATCGCCCATATGCCCCCTTGCGGCGACGGCGTCCGGCCGGCTCACATTCTGGTCGCTTCCCAATCGGACCTTGAGGCGGCGATGCTCAACGAACCTTTCGAGGCGGGCCGCCGGGTCGCCGGGAACGCTCTTGAGTGGGTAATCGTCACGCGGGGTGAAAACGGCGCCACGGCTTATGCCCTTGACGATCATTTGTCCGTTCCGGCGCCGAAAGTGAAAGCCACCGACACCACCGGCGCCGGCGATGCGTTCGCCGCCGGCCTTATCCATGCCCTGGTCTCCGGCGCCGATATGAACCAGGCGCTTACCACGGCTTGCGCCTGGGGCGCGGAGGCGACTCAATGGGAAAGCTCGACGCTTCCCATCGAGGCTATGAAAAACCTCGTTTAATTTGGAAATTCGGTAACAGAAATTCGGTGACAGCATACTTAATTCAATATCAGGGGTTACTGAAACTCCGTCTCTGTCCGTTGCAAGGGGGCGCGAATTAAGTATGCTGTCACGAGCGCCCCGAGTCATGCCTTGGCCATCCGCGAGGAGGCCGGCAAAGCACGCGCCGGACAACAGGGCCGGGGGAGCGTGTCACAAGCGCTGGACCGTGTACGAGAGGCCGCAAGCGCCAGCTTCTACGTCAAACACCCGAGGCAGGAGCCCGGTGCGTTAGCGGCGCGGGCCGGGATCCGTGCGGGGGGCGCGGGGTAACCCGCGTCCCTGCCGCGATCG
>JAUXMA010000189.1 GCA_030623425.1 Rhodospirillaceae bacterium | reverse complement strand
CCAGGAACCCGATATTGCCGACCGCGCCAGCATCGAGACCGAACGCTCTTTTGAATTGCGGACACGCGACCGGGCCCGCAAGCTGATCGCCAAGATCGACGGGGCCCTTGAGCGAATTAGCGATGGAACCTACGGTTTTTGCGAAGAGACCAGCGAACCCATTAACTTGTCGAGGTTGGAAGCCCGCCCCATCGCGACGCTGAACATCGAGGCGCAGGAACGCCACGAACGTATGGAAAGAACCCATCGCGACGATTAGAGCATTTCCGGTTCACATGCGTTCACCTGAAATGCTCTATCTATTTGTTTTAAAGGCAAATGCGTCGTCGCGGATGAGTCCATCTGCTCGGGATTTGCCCTAGCTGGTATCTTTCCCTGGTTCGCCGTCCGGATTTTCAAAAAAAAGGCCGATGCGTGAGCATCGGCCTCAAGTTTCCAGGTTCTCTGTTGGCGCGGAACCTAGAACGGGAAGATGATATCCCATATTTGAGTGCCCCAACGGGGTCGCTGGAGTTCGCTTAGCGTGCCCCGTCCGCCGTAGGCGATGCGCATCTCGGCGATTTTGGTATGCTCGATGGTGTTGTCGGATTCGATGTCCTCGGGGCGGACGATCCCGGTGACCAGGAGTTCCCTGAGTTCGCTGTTCACCCGCATTTCCTGGCGGCCCATGATGACCAGTGAGCCGTTGGGCAGGATCTGGGTGACCATGGCGGCCAAGGAGAACTTGATCTCTTCACTGCGGTCGATCTCGCCGTCGCCCTCGGTTTCGTGCTCGTTGCCGAAACTCCCGACGACGCCGCCCTGGGCGATGCCCTCGGGCAGTTTTTTGCGGAATTCCTGCTCCAGGCCGAGGAGGATGGTGACGTCCGCTACCTCGCTGTCTTCGCGTGTGCGTTCCGTCTTGTTTTCCAGCTTGGCCTTGTCGGTGAAATCAAGCTTGACGGTCAGGATATCGCCGACGGCCTTGGCGCGGTGGTCCTTGAAAAAGGCCCGGGCGCCGGCCCGCCAGAGCGAATTGGGGTTGTCCTCGGCTATTTCCGGCGGCGGCATGGGCATGCTGACCGGGCGGTAGTCCGGACGGCCCACCGGGTTGGTGATTTTGGTCAGTTCGGGTCCGTCGCCGACTTCCGACAAGCGGGTAAAGAAGCCGCAGCCGCCGACCGCCGCCGCGATCACCGCCGCCGCCGCGAGGCGAAACGTATGATGGGCTATGTCATGGGTCATGGCGCGTTTCCTAGTTCATGACGACACGGCCGAGGGGACGGACCGACACCCTGCCGGCGCCGGCGACCACCGCCTCGACGACGGTGTTGCTTTGCGTGTTGGTGACGCGGACGACATCCCCGTCGCTGCCCGCTTCCAAGGCGCGGCCCTGGGCGGTCAGCACCATCGACGGCATCCTTAGCACCATGGTCACCAAGCCGCCTTTCGGCACCAGCACCGGGCGGCGAACATCCGAGGCGCGGACCGGGATGCCGGCGCGCAAGCCTCGTCTCGGCTCCCTGCCGATAAGATCCTCGGCGGCGAGGATGATGTTCCTTTGCAGCCGAGAGGAGCGCGTTTTGATCCATTCGATGTCGTCCGAGGTGATGACCTCGCCAGGCGGTATCCGCCGGGCGAGGACAGGTGTCTCGGTCATCTTGTGGAGGCGGCCCGTCACCCGGAACCGCTTCGCCGCCGGATTGTCGGCCGGGGCCACCAGAATGGCGGTGAAGCGCTGTGTGCGTGGGTCATAAGCCACGTCCTCGACGGCCGCTGTCGCCGTACGGTCGCCGGCCACGTGGATGCGCAGCAGGCGGTTGCTCAATTCCACTTGCATGTCGGCAGCCGCTCCCTTGTCGACGAGCGCCGCCAAGATATAATCCCGAATTTCCTCATGGCCGATGATCTGACTTTCCCGCTTGACCACCGTTTGCTCGCGGATGCTCAAGGGTCTCCAGCCGAGTTTGTAGGCCTTGGCGATTCGATAGAGCCAGCGGGCGTCGAAAACGGCCCTTTCGCCGGGCCCCGGGGCATAGGCAACGGCAGCGAGGGATTTTTCGCCGGCGCCAGTGAACAGGTCGCCGAGCCTGACCAAGCTGCTGTTGACGGTGACCGTTTCGCGGAGAACCACCGGTTCGCCCGGGAGCGCTGAATCGCCCTTGCTCGCCGGCGCCGCGAAAACGGCCAGAAAGACGGTCATAAGGAATATGACGATCGGTTGTCTCATCATCCACCTCCTCAACGCAGTCCCGTCAAGGTGCCCATCATCTCGTCGGATGCCGTGATGACCTTTGAGTTCATTTCATAAGCGCGCTGCGCCGAGATCAGATTGGAAATTTCCTCAACGGCGTTGACATTGGAGGTTTCCAGGAAACCTTGGAGGATGGAGCCAAAACCGGTCTCTGCCGGACTTCCGGTCGTCGGATCGCCGGAGGCCGGGGTTTCCAGGAACAGGTTGTCGCCGATGGCTTCCAAGCCGGCGTCATTTTGGAAGGTGGCGATCTCAATCTGGCCGACGTTCTGCAGGTCCACCTGGCCTTCGATTTTCACCAGCACCTCGCCGCTGTCGTTGATGGATACGTCGATGGCGTCGTCGGGGACGGTAATTCCCGGCTCCAAGATGTAACCGTCATGGGTGACGATCTCTCCATCGTCGTCCATCTGGAACGTGCCGTCGCGGGTATAAGCGCTGGTGCCGTCGGGAAGTTGGATCTGGAACCAGCCTTTTCCTTGCATCGCCAGGTCTAAAGGATTGTCGGTGGAGATGAGATTGCCTTGTTCGTGGATGCGGTATACCGCCGCCAGTTTAACCCCCAGCCCCAACTGCACGCCCGACGGGACAATGTTGCCGGCGTCGGACGAGGTGGAGCCGATGCGGCGCAGATTTTGGTAAAGAAGGTCGTGGAATTCCGTCCGCCGCCGCATGAAACCCGTGGTGTTCATGTTGGCGAGGTTGTTGGCCACGACCTCCACGTTGCGCTGCTGGGCGAGCATTCCAGTCGCCGCGATGCTGAGTGATCTCATTTTTCCCGTCCTTTCATACTTTCGCTTCTTTCGATCATCCGAACATCCGGGCCGGAGTTAGACCGGCGCGGCGAGTTCCTTGATCATCGTTTTTATCCGGTCGTCTTCGCTTTTGATGAAATCGCCGATGGAGGCGTAAGCGCGTTGGGTCTCGATCATTCTGGTCATCTCGATGATGGCGTTGACGTTGGAGCCTTCCAGCATGCCTTGCACGATATCCGGCTTTTCAACCTCCTCCGGCTGTTGTTCCGTGGCGAACAGGCCGCCGCCGATCTGGCGCAGTTGCTGTTGGTTTTCGAATCGGACCACCTTGAGCTTGCCCAGTTCACCGTTCTCCGTCGAGACGGTGCCGTCCCTGGAGATGTTGATCTGCTTGTCCTCGGGGCTGAAGAAGAAGGGCTGGTCGCCCGTCGAGAGCAGCCTGTCGCCCTGCCCGGTGACCAGTTGCCCGGTGTCATCCAGGCGCAAGTGGCCGTTGCGTGTATAGCGGTTGCCTTGCTCGGTTTCGACAACCAGATAACCATCGCCGCGGACGGCGATATCCAGCGGGTTGCCGGTTGATAGCAAGGGGCCTTCGGAAACGTCGCGCATGGTGGCGACGTCGCGGACAAATGCGATTCTCTCGCCGAGAATGCTTTCACCGCCCCGGCTTCGCACCAGATGCTGGACGAACATCATCTTCTCGCCTTTGAACCCGGTGGTGTTCATGTTGGCGATGTTGTTGGCGACGATATTCATCTGCCGTCGAAGCGCGCCTTGCCGGGAAAGGGCTATAAGCGATGTATTTTCCATGTCTCCACGTTCCCATGATGGATTCCACAATTGCCGGCGACAATCATGCAGAAGACGTGCCAAACCTGAAAATTAAGTGAAAATAATATGTTATGATCTTTGGTTGGGAAATTTCTCGCCTTTTCCCCTCCCTGGCTGGCATGGTTTGCCCGGCAGGTTTTTCTCTCCCGTTGTTGCCCGCGCCTGGCGTTGTTTGCTATCATGATCGAGCTTGCCGAAAGGATCGTCGAGGGATAGCGGAGCGCTGCACTGGTTGCTCATGGCCGCGGCGGTGCGGTCGGCCGAGCCGCCGAATGGCTTCCCCGTCACCAGTTCCGCCATCGCGCGTAGCTCGTCCTCTCTGAATTTACTGCCGTCGGGCCGGGAGGTGAACGCCACCAT
>JAUXMA010000155.1 GCA_030623425.1 Rhodospirillaceae bacterium | reverse complement strand
GACACCACGGCGCGACGCGCTCCTAGCCGGAAACCTCGCAAGACCGTCGTAGGGGTGCAGTTTGGCTGACGCGGGCCACTAGTCCGGCAAGCGCAAACCGGGAGGACAACCCAATGACGAGAAGGGGACACGGTCCGCGCGCGTTGGCGGCGATGGTGGCCAAGATCACCAATCCCGTATTCGAGAGACGGGGTCTTGCCGGCGGCGCCATCGTCAATGATTGGCCGGTTATCGCCGGCCCGTACTTGGCTGCCCGCAGCGCCCCGGAAAAAATCGTTTACCCGGCGGGCGAAAGCAGCGACGGAACCCTTCACCTGAAGACCGACAGCGGCGGCCTGGCCACCGAATTGCAACACCTGGAGCCGGTCCTGCTCGAGCGCGTCAACGCCTACTTCGGTTATCGCGCCGTCGCCCGCCTGAAGCTTTTCCAGGGGCCGCTCAAGGTCGGTGACCGGAAACCGCCGCCGCTTCGCTCCTTGCATCCGGCGGAAGAAAAAGACCTGCTTCGCCATTTGCTTGTTGTCGACGACCCAAATCTCCGACAAGCCCTGGAAACGCTGGGGCGGGCGGTCAGGGCGCGGCGCGGCGGCGGCGCCACGGAAGAATAAACATCCGCCCTCTTCGCCGGGAATCGACATACTATGCCCGGACCCGCCATTGGTGGCTTGTGGAAGAACGCCGGTGATTCTATAATCTCCTATATCTTGTGGAAAAGGAGGAATATTTGCCTCGTTTCTTACTAGGTTTAGTGTTTTTAGCGATCCTGCTGTCGGCCCGGCCGGCCTTCGCCGGCGACCATCCGAGAGAACAGCCCTTGGCGGAAAAGGTGTGGGGCCAATCCGATGCCCCCGTCACCATGATCGAGTATGCTTCTCTCACTTGCCCCCACTGCATGGCTTTTCACCGCGACACCCTGCCCAAGATCAAGGAAGCCTACATCGACACTGGAAAGGTCAAGCTCGTTTTTCGGGATTTCCCTTTGGATTCTCGGGCCCTGGCGGCGGCGATGCTGGCCCGTTGCGCCCCGCCGGAGAGGCATTTCGGCATGATCAAGGCGCTGTTCCGCTCCCAGGAGGTCTGGTCGCGCGGCAATAATCCCTTGCAATACCTCGAACAAATCGCCCGTCTTGGCGGCATGTCGAAAAACGATGTCGAGGCTTGCCTGAAAAATGAAGCCTTGATGAAGGCGATACAGGCAAAAGCCGCGGCGGGTGAAAAAGAACACGGGATCCGTGCCACGCCCACCTTCGTCATCGAAGGTGAAAAGGTGTCGGGCAACCTCCCGTTCGAGGATTTCCGGGTCATCCTCGACAAGGCTTTGGCGAAGAAACAATAGGCTTAAGGCTTTGTTGCGTTTCAATAAGCTTCGGCTGTCCGGTTTCAAGTCCTTTGTCGATCCTACCGATGTGGCGATCGAAGAGGGACTGACCGGAATCGTCGGGCCGAACGGTTGCGGCAAGTCCAACCTCGTCGAGGCGCTACGCTGGGTCATGGGCGAAACCTCGGCCAAACAAGTGCGTGGCGGCGAGATGGACGATATCATTTTCGGCGGCACCACCGACCGCCCGGCGCGCAACATCGCCGAGGTTTTGCTCAATCTCGATAATTCGGCCCGCGCCGCTCCCGCCAAATTCAACGATACGGATGAACTGGACATCAGCCGCCGCATCGAGCGCGACAAAGGCTCCATTTACCGGGTCAACGGCAAGGAAGTGCGGGCCAGGGATGTCCAGCTTTTGTTTGCCGACGCCGCCACCGGCGCACGCTCGACGGCGCTGGTCAGCCAGGGCAGGATTAGCGACGTTATCAACTCCAAGCCGACCGCCCGGCGGCAACTGCTGGAAGAGGCCGCCGGCATAACCGGCCTGCATTCCCGACGTCATGAGGCCGAGTTGCGCCTGCGTGGCGCCGAGACCAACTTGCAACGCCTGGACGACATCCTGGGAACCCTCGACGTACAACTGCATCATCTCAGGAAACAGTGCCGCCAAGCCAATCGTTATCGGAGCCTTTCGGGCCGGATCCGACGCACCGAGGCGACTCTTTATCACCTCCGTTGGCGAACCGCCGTCCTCGATAGCGAAACCAGCAAAGAGTTGCTCAAGGAAACGGAAGCGCAAGTGGCGGAATTGACCGGCCGGGCCGCCGCCGCCGCCACCCGGCAAGCCGAATGCGCCGCCGGCCTGCCCGAACCGCGGCAGGCGGAAGCCGAAGCGGCGGCCAAACTGCACCGCTTGAACCTGGCTAGCGAAAGTCTTGATGCCGAGGAGCGGCGGATCGAGGATCAAGCCGTAAATTGCCGCACCCGCTTGCAGCAGGTCGTCGCCGACCTTGACCGGGAAAAAGCGCTGTCTGTCGACGCCGAAACCGCCATGGAGCGGCTGCAAAGCGAGCAAGGGGAAATGGAAACCGCCGCCGAGGGCGAGGAGCAAACCCGCCGCCATGCCTCCGAAAACCTGGACGCCGCCAACGAGGCCGCCAGAGAGCTCGAATCCGAACTCACCGAACTCACCGAGCGGGCCGCCGACGACGAGGCCCGCCGGGCCGGATTGAAACGCGCCATCGCCGAGTTGGAGGAACGCCAACACCGCCTTGCCGAGCGGGCCGCCGAGGTTGCCGAACAACGCGCCGTCTTCGACTCCGGGTCCCTCGACGACGGCGACTTTCATGCCGCCGGGGAGACGCGGGCCGAGTGCGGCGGCGCTCTTGCGGACGCCCGCAAAGACGTGGAAGCGGCGGAAATCAAGCGCTCCCGGGCCGACGGGAAGGCGGCCTCGGCGGCCTTGGCGAGCCAAACCGCCGAGGCCGCCGCTGCCCGGTTGGAAGCGGAAAGTCAAGCCTTGACCGAGGTGCTTAAAGCCGGCGAAACGGAGACGCGGCCGCCGCTGATTGACGCCATTACCGTCGAACCCGGGTTCGAAACGGCCTTGGGCGCGGCCCTGGGCGAAGATCTTACCGCCCCGGCCGATGAACAGGCTCCCGTGCATTGGCGGACGCTGGCGCCTTTTTCCGCCGCACCCTCCCTGCCCAAGGGCGTCGAGCCATTGAGTTCACACGTCAAGGGACCCAAGGTTTTGACCCGGCGGCTCTCGCAGATTGGCGTCGTCGCCAACGAGGAAGCCGCAATGCTTGTCTCGGAAAAACTTTCCCAGGGACAGCGCCTGGTCAGCCGCGACGGCGGTCTCTGGCGCTGGGACGGTTTCACCGTTTCCGCCGGTGCGGCGACGGCCGCCGCCGCCCGTCTTGAACAACGCAACCGGCTCGGGGAGATTCGCTCTCAGCTCATCGAAGCTCAATCCGCCGCCGCCGCCGCCGGGGAAAAAGCGCAAGCGACGCGAACGGCGGCGGACGAAGCGATGGCCGCGGAACGAACGGCCCGGGAAGCGGTCCGCGCCGCCGACGAATCTTACCTCCGCGCCCGCGATGTCCTGACCGAGATGAAAGAACGGGCGGCGGACAAGGCTTCCCGGTTGGCCGCCCTTGGCGAAGCGGCGGCCAGCATGAATGCCGACATCGGCGAAACCCGTGCCCGCGCCGCGGCGGCGGCAAGGGAACTGGCGGATTTCCCCGACCCGGAAATCCTCCGCGGGCGGGTGACCAAGATGCGAAGCGAAGCCGCCGAACGCCGGGCTCTTCAGGTGGAATGCCAAAGCGCCTTCGACTCTCTCGACCGCGGCGCCGAGGAAAGGCGGCGACGGCTTCAAGCCATCGCCGGTGAAATGGGTTCCTGGCGGCGGCGCGCCGCCGGCGCCGGCCGCCAAATCGAACAGCTGCAAGACCGGCGCCAGGCGGCAATGGCGGAGCTGGATCGGTTGTCCCAGGCGCCAACGGAAATCGCCGGTAAACGCCAGGCGCTGTTGGAAAGGATCGAAGAAGCGGAAAGGCGGCGAAATGCCGCCGCCGTGTCCCTTTCCGAAGCCGAAAACTCAACCGCTGAAGCGGAGCGGAGCAGGCGCCAGGCGGAGGGCGAATTGGCCCAGGCGCGGGAACAACGGGTGCGCGCCGAAGGGGCGGTGGAACAAAGCAGGCAGGCCCGCGAGAGCCTGTCCGAACGCATCGCCGAACGGCTTGACTGCCGTGGCGATGATTTGCGCGAAATCGCCGAACTCGAAGAAGACGCCGAATGGCCGGATTTGGAGGCGGTGGAACGAAAGTTCGAGCGCCTGCTACGGGAACGCGAAACCATGGGACCGGTCAACCTGAGAGCGGAACGGGAGGCCTCCGAGTTGAGCGAGCAGATCGAAACCTTGTCGTCGGAACGGACCGATCTGGAAGCCGCCATCGGCAAATTGCGCCAGGCCATCGTCGAGCTCAATCGCCAGGGGCGCAAACGCCTGCTGGTCTCGTTTGCAGAGGTCGATCGGCATTTCCAGGAACTTTTCATCCGCCTGTTCGGCGGCGGCCAGGCGCACCTCCAACTCGTCGAATCCGACGACCCCCTCGATGCCGGCCTGGAGATCATGGCCAGCCCTCCGGGGAAACGGTTGCAGGTGCTGTCGCTGTTGTCCGGCGGCGAGCAAGCGCTGACCGCGCTGGCTTTATCGTTCGGCGTGTTCCTGACCAACCCGGCGCCGATCTGCGTGCTCGATGAAGTCGACGCGCCATTGGACGATGCCAACGTTGACCGTTTCTGCACCATGCTCGACGAAATCGCTCATTCCGGCAAAACCCGTTTTCTCATCATCACCCATCACCGCATGACCATGGCCCGCATGGACCGGCTGTTCGGAGTGACGATGTCGGAGCGGGGCGTTTCGCAAGTGGTGTCGGTGGATCTGCAAACGGCCGAAAAATTCCGAGACACCGGCTGAGCGGGCGGGATAGGAAAAGACCGTCCTTGGCCGCCGGGCCGTGTTTGCTCATATTGGAAATGACTTTTGTTAGTGTAATCATACCCTTAGGCTTCATCCTTTCGATCTTGACAGGCCCTGGGCCG
>JAUXMA010000338.1 GCA_030623425.1 Rhodospirillaceae bacterium | reverse complement strand
TCGGGTCCAACTTGATGAATTCGGTGTGGTTCAATCTTTTGTTGTGCGTCTTCAATATGCTGCCGTTGCCGCCCCTGGACGGCGGCCGGGTGGCGGTCGGTCTGCTGCCGCCGTTTCTGGCGACGCCGCTGGCGCGGCTGGAACGGTTTGGGATCGTCATTGTTCTGACCGCCGTGTTTATCTTGCCGTGGATCGGTGCCAAACTGAGTCTGGATTTGAATATTTTCTGGTGGCTGGTGATTGAGCCGGCGCTCTATCTTAGAGAGCTGATTTTATCTTAGAGGGCTGATTTTCGCAGGGCTGGGATTCGGATGAGGGTTTGATGGACGAACCGGAAGACGGCAACGGCGTCGGGGACCTGCTGGCGCGGACCGGAGAGAGCCCGGCGTTGCCTTTTGTCGTCGACATCGACGGCTTCGAGGGACCCATCGACATGCTGCTGGCGCTGGCTCGCGAGCAGAAGGTGGATCTGGCCCAGATCTCCATCCTGCAACTGGCCGACCAGTACCTGGCTTTTATCGTCGAAGTCCGGCGCACCGACCTGGAATTGGCCGCCGACTACTTGGTGATGGCGGCCTGGCTGGCCTATCTCAAATCGCGGCTTTTGCTTCCCGACTTAGGCGCGGAGGACGAGCCGACGGGCGAGGAGATGGCCGCCGCCCTGGCCTTCCAACTGCGGCGCCTGGAGGCGATGCGTGAAGCCGGAACGCGGCTGATGACCGGATCCCGGTTGGGGCGGGAGTTTTTCGCCCGCGGCGCCCCGGAAGCTTTCGCGGTCCGCACCAAGACCGTTCTCGAAGCTACCCTTTATGACTTGCTCAAGGCTTATGGCGAGCAGAAGCTCCGGCAAGCGGACAATGTCCTGCGCATCGAGCCGTGGGAGCTTTACACCGTCGAGGAGGCGATGCAGCGTCTGCGCCGGCTGCTTGGCAACACGCCGGATTGGACGATTCTTTCCCGCTTCCTGCCCCCCGTTTTAGGCGACCGGATGGCCGTCCGCTCGGCGCTCGCCGCTACTTTCGCCGCGGCATTGGAAATGGCCCGCGAGGGCAAGCTCAAGCTGCGTCAGAGCGCCCCGTTCGGTCCCATTTATCTGCGCCGGGCGAGAGCGAAACGGTCCACCGGCAAGCGGGAGCCGAACGCTTGATGAACGGCGGCGCTCATCACATCAGGCTGTTGGAGGCGCTCCTTTTCGCCGCCGCCGAGCCGGTGCCCGAGCGCCACCTCGCCCGCCGCCTGCCGGAGGCGGCCGATGTCGGGGCGCTGCTGGAGGAACTTAAAAGCCATTATGCCGGGCGGGGCGTCAATTTGGTCAAGGCGGGCGCCTCCTGGGCCTTCCGTACCGCGCCCGATCTCGCGGGCCAACTCAACCAGGAGATCGAGGTCGGCCGCAAGCTGTCGCGGGCGGCGGTCGAAACGCTCGCCGTCATCGCCTACCACCAGCCGGTGACGCGGGCCGAAATCGAGGAGATTCGCGGCGTCGGCATGAACAGGGGAAGCCTCGATGTGTTGCTGGAAGCGGGGTGGGTCAGGCCCTTGGGCCGACGCCGCACACCGGGCCGGCCGGTCACCTGGGGCACCACCGACGCCTTCCTCGACCATTTCGCGCTACGCGATTTGCGCGATTTGCCGGGGCTCGATGAATTGAAGGCGGCGGGGTTCCTTGATCCCCGTCCCGCCCTCGAGCTTTACAGCGTCACCGTCTCCGCGGAACCGGCAAATGGCGAGGGCGAAACCGGCGAAGCCGAAAACGAAGACGCGCCCGCTCCACCGGACCCCGGCGACGGCTTGACCAACCCCGTTGCCGAATGATTGGAAACGGGCGGCTTTCAACGGGTTTTCCCAGGCCGGCGCGGCAATTTCCGGGGCCCCGGCCGGCGCCTTCGCGCGCCTATTGAAATGACCGCCCGGGGACCATGCATCATTTGCCGTTCACGGGTCGTTGCGGTGGCTGGGACTTTCTGCCATTATCCGCCGCGACCGAATTCTCTGGCAAGCAAGTGAGTAAATGGATATGGGTGGTTGGACAGGTATTTGGCAATGGGTGGTCGTCCTCGCTATCGTGCTTCTGCTGTTTGGCGGCAGGGGCAAGATATCGGCGCTGATGGGCGATTTCGGGAAGGGCTTGAAGTCTTTCAAGAAAAGCATGAATGGCGACGAGGAACTCGCCGCCGACGAGGAGCCCAAGGTCCTGAAATCCGAACAGGCGGAGATCGGCGAAACCGCTCCCAAGAAAGACCATGCGGCGAAAGGTTGATGCCGGCCGGTGACGGCTGGCCCTTACCTTTTTCGCTCACCGCCGGGAGCAAAGAGCCTCCATGTTTGACATCGG
>JAUXMA010000164.1 GCA_030623425.1 Rhodospirillaceae bacterium | reverse complement strand
TGCGTTTGTGCTCGCAGTTGCTAGCGCAGAACGTCGATGGAGACCAGTTCGCCTTCGGCTTCCATGCACCGGAACTGCCAGCCGTTGCAGGCCGGGGCTTGTTGCAACTGCGCTCCGACCTGGTGGAGGGAGCCCTGGAAATCGGCGCTGACCAGAGTCCCGTCGGCGCGCACCTTGGCCGAATGCCGGCGGCGTCGGTCATAAAGAACTTCTGCCGGCGGGCCAGCCTGACATACTCGGCGGACCGTTCGAGGCCGATGTAGCGGCGGCCCAGCTTCTTGGCCACGGCGCCGGTCGCGCCGGCGCCGAAAAAAGGATCTCAGCCGCCAACTTTCCCCAATACCTTGATTACCGGAGCAAAGCTGCGACGGTGGTGCGGGGTCACGCCCAGGCGCCTGAGAGCGGCTTGATGCTCGGCCGTCCCATAGCCCGAGTTGCGTTCCCAGCCGTAACCGGGGTGGGCGCGGGCCAGGTCCGCCATGATCCGGTCGCGGGTGACCTTGGCGGCGATGGAGGCGGCGGCGATGGAAAGACTTCGCCCGTCGCCTTTGACGACGCAGACCACCGGGCAGGGCAAATTCGGCCGCCGGTTGCCGTCGACCAGCGCCAGTTCCGGCACGACCCCCAGATCGCCGACCGCCCGCGCCATCGCCAGCAAGCTCGCCCGCAAGATGTTGAGGCTATCGATCTCCGCTACTTCGGCGGCGCCGATGCCGATACGGGCTTCGGCTTCGAGCGCCTCGAAAAGCTCTTCTCTCCGCCACCGCTTGAGCTTCTTCGAATCGTCCAGGCCCCGGCGCAAGACGCCGGACAGGCCGGCCCGGTCAAGGATCGCCGCCCCGGCCACCACCGGCCCGGCCCACGGGCCACGGCCGGCTTCGTCGACGCCGGCGACCAATCCGCCGGCGGCTTCCTCGAGACTGAAATCAGGCATGGCGGATACTACCTGGGAAATTCGGTGACTGGAAATTCGGTGACTGGAAATTCGGTGACAGCATACTTAATTCCAAGATCGGAGATTTCGTAGCTTCCATGCCGGGCGGTTGGAATTAAGTATGCTGTCACCGACTTTCCAGGCGCCGGCGGCCGTCACGGCCCAGGGGCGGGCGAAAACAGCTCCAGCTGTTGCCCCGCCACCGGCGGCGGCCGGAACTGGCTGCAATCCAGATCCAGGTTGCCGGCGAGCACGTCGTTCAGGCGCAAGCGTTTGCAGGCCAAGCGGAAACGTTCGGCGAGCAAATCGGCGTAGATTCCGCTGCCCCGCAAACGGCTGGCGAAATCGCCGTCATAGAGCTTGCCGCCGTGGCATGCCCTTAGCAGGTTGAGGACATGGCCGGTCTTGCCCGGTGCATGGCGTTCGAGCCATTCGGTGATGAGCTGTTTGAGTTCATAAGGCAGGCGCAGGAGGATATAGCTGGCCGAAACGGCGCCCGCCCGGGCGGCGGCTTCGAGGATGCGTTCCAATTCGGCGTCGTTGAGAGAGGGAATCATCGGCGCCGCCATGACGGCGGTGGGAATGCCGGCCGCCGACAGGACGCGGATGGTTTCAAGCCGTTTTTCGGGGCTCGCCGCGCGCGGCTCCAGCTTGCCGGCCAGTTGCCGCTCCAAGGTGGTGATGGAGACGGCGGCCATGGCCAGCCCGCGTTCGGCCATTGCGGATAGAATGTCCAGGTCCCTAGTCACCAGATGGGACTTGGTGGCGACGGCGACAGGGTGGTTGAAGGCGGCCAGCACCTTGAGAATCCGCCGGGTAATGCGGCGGCGGCGTTCGATCGGCTGGTAGGGATCGGTATTGGCGCCGAGCATGACCGGCCGGCAGCGGTAGCCCGGTTTGCCGAGTTCCCGCGCCAAAACGTCGGCGGCATGGGGCTTGGCATAGAGGCGGCTTTCAAAGTCCAATCCCGGCGACAGGCCGAGATAGGCGTGCGAGGGCCTGGCGAAGCAGTAAACGCAACCATGCTCGCATCCCCGGTAAGGGTTGATCGAGCGTTCGAAAGGCAGGTCGGGCGACTCATTGGCCGTCAGGATGCTACGGCAGGCTTCGTCGGTGACCCGGGTCCCGGGCGGCGGTGCATCTTCGCCCCCGTCCCAGCCGTCATCGATGGCGTGCCGCTGGATCTTCTCGAAGCGGCCGGGGGGATTGCCGATGGCGCCGCGGCCTTTCAAGGGGGTTGGCGAGAGGCGGTTATCCATTTCGGCATCATAACGCCAAAATAGCGAACGTTTCAAGAACGAACGTATTCAGGCGCAAGTTTTCCGGCCATGATATCCTTGCCGTCCATGTTGAGCATCGTCATTCCCACGTTGAACGCCGCCGGTGCCCTGGAACGGTCTCTGCCGGCGGTTTTTTCCGCCGGCGCCTTGCCGATCGAGGTCATCGTCGCCGATGGCGGTTCCATCGACGGCACCGCCCAGGTGGCGCTCGAATATGGGGCCAGGCTTATCGAGGCGGCGCCGGGGCGGGGCTCTCAACTCGCCGCCGGAGCCGAGGCGGCGACAGGCGAGTGGCTGTTGTTCCTGCATGCCGACACCATTTTGGCGCGGAGCTGGGCCGAGACCGCCGCCGCATTCGCCGCCGATAACGGCAACCGCCGCCGGGCCGCCGTTTTCCGCTTCGCCCTTGATGACGATGGCGGGCCGGCGCGGCGGATGGAGCGCCTGGTCGCTTGGCGAACCCGTGTTCTCGGCCTCCCATACGGCGATCAGGGACTGCTGATCGGAAGCGATTTCTACATCGATCTCGGCGGTTTCAAGCCCCTTCCCGTGATGGAAGACGTCGACATGATCCGGCGCATCGGCCGTCGCCGCTTGGCCTCGCTCGACGTCGCCGCCGTCACTTCCGCCGAACGTTTCCGGCGCGGCGGCTATCTCCTGCGTCCTTTGCGGAACCTCGTCTGTTTGGGACTCTATTTCCTCGGCGTCCCGGCGCCGCGGATCGCCAGGATTTACGCCGGGGTTTACGCCGGGGTTTACGCCGGGGTTTACGCCAGGGTTTACGATTGACACCGCTCCGATGCGCTTGACCAATCATCTTGTCGTCTTCGTCAAGACGCCGCGTCTGGGCCGGGTGAAAACCCGCCTCGCCGCCGGCATCGGCGCCGTCGCCGCCTGGACTTTCTACCGCCGCGTCCTCCTTGACCAAGTCAAGCGGCTGGCTGGCGACCGGCGCTGGCGTTGCTGGCTGGCGGTGACGCCGGACGGCGACGTTGACGCCGCCCCCTGGCCGCGCGCCCCGTCGCGCCTGCCGCAAGGGGCGGGAGACCTGGGGCGCCGCATGGCCCGGATCGTGCGCGCCTTGCCGCCCGGGCCGGTGGTCATCGTCGGCACCGACATCCCCGACATCACGCCCGGCCACGTCGCCCGGGCCTTTCGCCTTCTCGGCCGCCACGATGTCATCTTCGGCCCGTCCGCCGACGGCGGCTACTGGCTGGTTGGTCTCAAACGCCGTCCGCGCCCGCCCGACATCTTCGCCGGCGTCCGCTGGTCATCGGAATTCACCTTGTCCGACAGCTTGGCCAAGTTGAGGCCCGGCCATTCCGTGGCCTTGCTGGAGACCTTGGAGGATATCGACGACAGCCTTTCGCTTGAACGCTGGCGCCGAAAAGGGACGGCCCGGTTTTAAGCCGCATTTGCCGATGCGCCTGTCGCCCTTGCGAAAACGGCCGTTGTCCAACATACTTACCGGTATGAAGCGGACACGCAAGCCGGGGCAAACGCGGCAAATCATCCTTCAGGCGGCTTTCGACAGCTTCCACGCCCAGGGTTTCCAGGCATCCAGCCTAAACAATATTCTGGCCGCCACGGGTGTGACCAAAGGGGCGCTCTATCATTATTTTCCCGACAAACTGACCTTGGGCTACGCGGTGATCGACGAGATTCTCAAGGACTACGTGGAACGGTGGTGGCTTCAGCCTTTGCGGGACGTCGATGATCCGGTCGAAAGCCTGGCCCAGCTGATCCAGGAACGACTGTCGAATCAGATCCCCGGCATCGTCCATTTGGGCTGTCCTCTCAATAATCTGGTTCAAGAGATGGCGCCGGTGGACGGGGAGTTTCGCCGCCGTCTGGAGGGCCTGTACCGGTTGTGGCGCAAGGGCCTGTCGAGCGCTCTCAGGCGCGGCCAGCAAACCGGCCGCGTGCGCGGCGATGTCGACACCGACGGCGCCGCCGCCTTCATCATCGCCTCCATCGAGGGAGCTTTCGGGCAAGCCAAGGCGGCGCGGAGCCTGGACGTTTTCCAGGAATGCATGAGCGGGCTCGGCCGATACCTGTCGTCGCTACGGCCGTAACCGACCGCACTCCGCCCTTGCCTCCTTGGGCGGATTTACCAGATTGATGGATCGCCTTTGGCGATTCCATTCAATCTGGATTTGCCTAGCCCGAATTATTCATGCCGTGGCATGAATAATTCGGGTAAACGAACACAACGACCGAGCCAGAGTTCTCGCGGGCGTCTCGTTATTAGATGGCGCCTTGCAGCAACTGCTTCTTACAAAACTAATCGTGCCCGATAAAGAGGGCACATCCTATCTTTTTGGTCCAGGCGCCCCGCTTCGACCCTTCTCAACAAAAATAAAACTTGGTTTTGCCCTTAGCCTCTATGGGCCACTAACGTTAGCCGATCTTGAGGCAATTCGTGAGGTGCGGAATGCTTTTGCTCACACTATGCAGCCAATGGATTTTAAAACACCAGAGGTCATCAATGTAACCAAACGCATAAACCTACTAAAGAGATTTGTAG
>JAUXMA010000108.1 GCA_030623425.1 Rhodospirillaceae bacterium | reverse complement strand
CCGGCGACCGGATGAGTCTCGAGCGCGATTTGCGCCACGCCATGGAAAGGGAGGAACTCCATGTCCACTATCAGCCCATCGTCGATCTGGCATCCCAGCACGTCATCGGCGCCGAGGCGCTCCTGAGGTGGCGGCACCCGGAACGGGGATTGGTGCCCCCCGACGAGTTTATCCCGCTGGCCGAGGAAACGGGCCTGATCAACCAGATCGGGGAATGGGTGCTGCGGACCGCTTGCCGGCAGGCGAAAGAATGGAGCGACATTGGACCTGATCCGATCTTCGTCACGGTCAACCTGTCCGGCCGGCAGATGACGGGGCACGGCTTCATCGACCTGGTTTGCAAGGTTCTGGAGGAAACCGGGCTGGCCTCCCAATTCCTGCACCTGGAAGTCACCGAAAGCATCCTCATGGACGACATCGCCGAGGCCACCGTTACCCTCGAGGGATTGCGCGCCATCGGCGTGTCACTGAGCATCGACGATTTCGGAACCGGTTTTTCGTCCTTGAGCTATCTCAAGAAGTTTCCGTTTTCGATCCTCAAGATCGACCGCTCGTTCATTCGCGACGTCTTGGACGATCCGGATGACGCCGCCTTGACCCGGGCGATCATCGCCATGGCCGACGGCCTCAAAATCGAAACCGTCGCCGAAGGCGTCGAGACAAAGGGTCAACATGAGTTTCTCCACTCCAGGAAATGCCTCTATGGACAAGGGTACCATTTCAGCAAGGCCGTGCCGGCGGAGGAATTCCTGGCCTATGTCATAACCGTTGATGGCGTGTCCGTAGCCTGACGGCGGGGCGATGCGAGCGGGGCAAGGAATGGGACTATCGTACCCGGCAAGCATTTTCCTTTTCTTAAGCGGGCGGGATTGGCAGTATGGCGGCGGCGAGGTGGCGAAGCCTCGCTTTTACGAACCGAAACAGAAACACGATAGGGCGATACGATGAAGAAACGGCGTGAAATTCTGGGCGTCTATGTGGCTTTGCTTTTTTTATTTTTCCCGGCGCGGGGATTTTCCGATTCCGATGATGTCGGCCCGGGCGCCGAAAGGTTCATCACCTCTCTCGCCGACAAGGCGATTACGTCGCTGACCGGGGAAGACATCACGCGGGAGAAGCGGGCGCGGCGTTTTCGTTCCCTTTTGACCGAGCACTTTGCCGTCGAGACCATTGGCCGGTGGGTCTTGGGTCGCCACTGGCGGAAGGCGACGGAAGGGGAACGCGAGGAATACCTTAGTTTGTTCGAGGATCTGCTGGTGATCACCTATGCCGAACGTTTTGCCATGTACTCGGGCGAGACCCTTGTGATTTCCAAATCGGTGGTCAACGGCAACAATGATATCGTCGTTTATTCATTGTTGAATCGAACCGACGGACTACAGCCGCTCAAGGTTAACTGGCGGGTGCGGGCGCGGGGCGAAAATTTCAAAATCATCGACATCATCGTCGAGGGCATCAGCATGGGGCAAACCCAGCGTTCGGAATTCGCCTCCGTCATTCGCCAGAACGGCGGCCAGATCGAGAACCTTCTCAGCTTATTGCGCAAACGGTTAAAGAACGACGCCTGATCCGGGTTTCCATTCGTTTCCGCCGTGCAATGAGGATTCGCCACGCCGCGACACAAAGAGCCCGTCCGGGAAATCGAACGAGCGTTACGATCGGACCACTTGCCCTGTCCCATGACCGCAGCCACGTCATCATCCGTCGAGACCCCCTCCGGCAAGGACGAGACATACGAGAACTTTCCCGTCGGCTCGTGGTTGCTGCCGCGAAAATTGCGTCCTCACATCGCCATGTTTTACGCTTTTGCCCGCGCCATCGACGACATCGCCGACAATCCCGGCCTGCCGGCGGACGAGAAAGTCGCCCGCCTCGATGGGTTCGAAGACGCGGTGCTTGGCCGCGACCACGAGAATCCCGCCTTCGGCAAGGCCCACGCCATGCGAAAGAGCCTGGCCGAAACGGGCATCACCCCGCGCCATTGCCTCGATCTGCTGGCCGCCTTCAAACAGGACGCGACCAAGTTGCGCTACCGGGATTGGGACGACCTCCTCGGCTATTGCGTCCTCTCGGCGGCGCCCGTCGGCCGCTACCTGCTTGATCTTCACGGTGGATCCCGGGACGGTTATGGCCCTTCGGACGCCTTGTGCATGGCCTTGCAAGTCATCAACCATGTTCAGGACTGCCAGGACGATTACCGTGGACTGGACCGCGTCTATCTGCCAATGGAATGGATGGAACAGGCGGGCGCCGCCGTCGAAGAGCTGGATGCCGCCGCCGCCAGCCCAGCCATGCGCCGGGTTCTCGATCAAACCCTGCAAGCGACGCAAACCCTGATGAACGAGGCTCGCGCTCTGCCCAGCGGGCTTAAGTCCCGCCGCTTAAGCATGGAATCGGCCTTCATCATCAATATCGCCGATGCCTTGATTTCGCTGCTCGGCCGCCGTGACCCCTTGAGCCGGCGAGTCGAGCTTTCCAAGGCCGGGTTCGTCCTCGGCGGCCTCAAGGGCGTGTTGTCGGTTCTGTTCTAATCCGCGCATGTTGGCCGACGTCACCGCCGTTCTCGGCACCCTCTCCGTTGTTCTTTGGGCGGGATTGTTGTTGTTGCGGGGGTGGTTTTGGCGCGCCGACCAGCGCCTTGACGAGGCGGTGGCGGACGGTCGGCGGGATTGGCCTCGCGTGGTCGCGGTGATTGCCGCCCGCAACGAGGCGCCAACCATCGCACTGGCGGTCGATTCCCTGCTCAAACAGGATTATCCCGGCGATTTCCGCGTCGTCCTGGTCGACGACAACAGCGACGACGGCACCGCCGAGAAGGGGCGGGCGGCGGCCGGGGATTCCGGCCGGCTGGGCGTCGTCGCCGGCAGCCCCCTGGAGCCCGGCTGGACGGGCAAGCTTTGGGCCCTCGACCAGGGTCTTGAAGAGGCCGAAAGGGTATCCCCGGAGGCAACGTACATTCTGCTCACCGACGCCGATATCGCCCACGACCCCGAAAACCTGCGCCGACTCGTGGCGAAAGCCGAAAACCACCGTCTCGACTTGGTTTCCCTGATGGTGTTGCTCCACTGCGAGAGTTCCTGGGAACATCTGCTGCATCCCGCCTTCGTCTTTTTTTTCCAGAAGCTTTATCCCTTCCCTTGGGTCAACGACCCGGATCGTCCCGATGCCGCCGCCGCCGGAGGCTGTATGCTGGTGCGCCGGACGGCCTTGGAGCGAGCCGGCGGCGTCGGTTCCATCCGCGGCCGCCTCATCGACGATTGCGCCTTGGCCGAACGGATCAAACGGAGCGGTCCCATCTGGCTTGGCTTGGCCGAAAAGGTTCACAGTCTACGCGCTCATGATCGTTTGCAGGGCATTTGGAAGATGGTTGCGCGAACCGCCTTTGCGCAGTTGAATCAGTCCACCTTGGCCCTGATTGGCACGGTCATCGGAATGGCGTTGCTTTACTTGACGCCGCCCGCCGTGACGCTGGCCGGCGCGGCGATCGGCGAAACGGCGGCGGCATTGTCCGGCCTCGCCGCTTGGCTCTTGATGGCTGTTGCCTACCGGCCGACATCGCGGCTCTATGGGCAGCCAGGCTGGCTGGTTTTGCTGTTGCCGTTGGCGGCGCTGCTGTTCACCCTGATGACGGTGGATTCGGCGCGCCGGCATTGGCGGAAACGGGGCGGCTCCTGGAAAGGCCGCAGCTATAAATTACCCTTTGGATGACGGCGGCGCGTTTCTCGTGTATCCATTAGCCGCCATGACAGGAGCCCAATCAGACCTGACTCTGGCCAAGGCCATGGACCAAGTCGAGTCCTTGGTCAGGCGGTCCGAGACATCCTTTTTCTGGGCCATGCGCCTATTGCCCGAAGCGAAACGAAACGCCATGTACGCCGTCTACGCCTTTTGCCGCGAAGTCGACGATATCGCCGATGAACCCGGCGGCGAGGCGGAAAAGCGCGCTCGCCTCGGCGAGTGGCGGCAAGAGATCGAGAACATATTCGCCGGCCAAGGGCGGTTTCCCGTCGCTCTGGCCCTGGCCGGGGCGGCCGCCGGTTTCGGCCTCGATAAAGAGGATTGCCTGGCCATCGTCGACGGCATGGAGATGGATGCCAGCGACGTCGTCCGTATCGCCGACAGGGAAGAATTGAACCTCTATTGCGACCGGGTCGCTTGCGCCGTCGGCCGTTTGTCTGTCCGCGTGTTCGGCATCGGCGGCGAAGACGGCGGCCGGCTTGCCCACTCTTTGGGCCAGGCCCTGCAGGTGACGAATATCCTCCGCGACCTGCACGAGGACGCCATGCTCAACCGTATCTATTTGCCGGCCGATCGTTTGCGCGCGCATGGCATCACGGAATTGGAGCCAATGGCGGTTCTCGACCATCCAGCCTTGCCGAAGATTTGCGACGAATTGGCCGAATTGGCCAGCCGCCGCTTCCAGGAGGCGGCGACGATTCTGGCTCTTTGCGACCGCCGGCAAACCCGCCCGGCGCTGATGATGATGGTCGCCTATCGCCGCATTTTCCAGCGTTTGCAACGGCGGGGCTGGAAAAGGAACGCGCAACCGATAAAGCTCTCCTTGATCGACAAGATCTGGATCGTTTTGCGCCATGGGATCGTTTAATGGCTCCCACCACGCACATCATTGGCGCCGGTCTTGCCGGGCTGTCTTGTGCTGTCGGGCTGGCGCTGGCGGGATGGCGGATGGCGGTCTACGAAGCGGCGACACAAGCCGGCGGACGATGCCGCTCCTTTCACGATCCGGTCCTCGACCGGCTGATCGACAACGGCAACCATATTCTGCTCAGCGGCAATTCCTCGGCTTTTGCTTATCTTGAAGACATTGGCGCCGGCGGCAGCCTCACCGGCCCCGACCGGGCCGCTTTCCCCTTTTTCGATCTGCAAAGCAATCATCGCTGGACCGTCCGGCCCGGCTCTATCCTTGCCCCCTGGTGGCTGTTCTCCGGCGGGGTTCGGCGGGTCCCCGGGGCCAGGGTTTTCGACTATCTGCAGGGGCTGCGCTTGGCCTGGGCGGGGAAAGACACCACCGTCGCCGAGTGCTTGGCCGGCAGTGGCGCCTTGTACCGGCGGTTCTGGGAACCTCTGGCCGTGGCCGTCCTCAATACCAGCGCCGAGGAGGGCTCGGCGGCGCTGTTCCGGTCCGTGCTGCGGGAGACTTTAGGGCGCGGCGAGGCGGCCTGCCGTCTGCGGATCGCGCGAACGGGTTTAAGCGAAAGTTTCATCGCCCCGGCCCTGGTCTTCCTGGAACAGCGGGGCTGTCCGGTCCGCATGAACCAGCGGCTGCGTTCGCTGGTTTTTGACAACGGCCGGGTGTCGGGGCTCGATTTCGGGGCCGGCAAGATGAACTTGGCGACAGGCGACGCGGTTGTTTTGACGGTTCCTCCGGCGACGGCGGAGGGTTTGGTTCCGGGCCTGGTCGTTCCGCGGGCAAGCCGGGCCATCGTCAACGGCCATTTCCGCCTGCAACAGCGCTACGATAAGATGTTTCACCTGGGACTGATCGGCGGGATCGGTCAGTGGTTGTTCGTGCGCGGCGATATTGCATCCGTTAGTGTCAGCGCCGCCGGCGATCTTGTCGAATCGCCCGTGAACACCATCGCCGCCGGTCTCTGGGACGAGATCGCCCGCGCCCTTGGACTCGGCGGTGCCTCCCTTCCGGCCTACCGGATCGTCAAGGAAAAACGCGCCACCTTCGCTCAGATTCCCGCCGAAGTCTCGCGCAGACCCGGCGTCGGAACGCCATGGAGCAACCTGTTTCTTGCCGGCGATTGGACCGATACCGGTCTTCCCGCGACCATCGAAGGAGCGGTCCGGTCGGGCCGCGCCGCCGCCGCCGCCGTCCGTTCTTTGATGTAAGTGCTTGACAAAAGAAGATAATTTTTTACAAATCCCTGTGCTTGAACTTGCCGGACCGTGCTTGAACCTGCCGGACATTGATAATGGCATGGCGAGCCCGCATCCGATTGGGGGGTCTGCTCATGACCAACGTAACGAGTATATTGGACAGGTTGGCGCATCCCCTGGAGGCGCCTGAAGCGTCCGAAGAAGATCCCATGGAGAAGGTG
>JAUXMA010000052.1 GCA_030623425.1 Rhodospirillaceae bacterium | reverse complement strand
GTTTTGGAGCACTCGTCGAACAAGGCCTTCAAGGCCCGGCGGTTCCCGGTGTCGCGGATTTCCTCGAGGTCGTGCCCGGCACAGAAAGCCTCGCCGTTTGCCGCCAGCACGACCAGGCGCAGCGATTTGTCCTCGGCTATGGCCTCGAATTCCCTCAGCAGAGCCCTCAGCAATTCGAGGGAAAGAGCATTGAGCCGCTCGGGGCGGTTGAGGGTGAGTGTGGCGATTCCGTCCTTGTCCTGGCGGAGAAGAACAGGGGGTCGAGGACGGCACCGGGAGTTGGCGGTCATTGCATTGCCAATGACGTCGTTTCGGACGGCAACGGGTCCCTCTTTATCCGATTGCTTTTCCGTTGATTTCGGGGGCGACCATATCACCACCGAAAATTCGCCGATAGGTAAATTTTGTCCCCGCCGGCCCGCCGCCAAACCTTCAAAAGATTACCTAACGGTAACATATTACCATATTCTTAAGGCCCGGTATTTCCACGACTTTTCCCGTTGACATGGCAAATTTCCATGGCATAATCGGCGCCCCATGAAGCGGCGGAATTTTCCTCGGACAGGCTTGAAAGACAGATGAAAACGTATTCGGCGAAGCCGTCCGAAGTTGACAGGAAATGGTATATCATCGATGCCGACGGTGTCGTTCTCGGCCGTCTGGCGGCCCTCGTCGCCACCCGGTTGCGCGGCAAACACAAGCCGATGTTCACCCCGCATATCGATTGCGGCGACAACATCGTCGTGGTCAACGCCGAGAAGGTCCGGCTGACCGGGCGCAAACGGGAGGACAAGTACCATTATTGGCATACCGGCCATCCGGGCGGCCTGAAAAAGCGCTCCGCCGGCGCCACTCTCGACGGCAAGCACCCGGAACGGCTGATCATCAAGGCCGTCGAGCGGATGATCAACCGCTCGCCCCTGGGCCGCCAGCAGATGCGCAAGCTGCATGTCTATGCCGGCGGCGATCATCCCCACCAAGCGCAGGGGCCTGAAACCCTGGATGTAGCGGCGATGAACCCGAAGAACAAGAGGAGTGCTTAGGGAATGGCCGAGGAAATCAAAACTCTTGCCGACCTGGCCGACCTGAAGGAAGTGATCAAAACCGATGTCCCGGCGGAAGAAGGCGTCTTGGTCGAGCCGAAGATCGATCCCTTCGGCCGTTCCTACGCCACCGGCAAGCGCAAGAACGCCATCGCCCGCGTATGGATAAAGCCGGGGCCCGGCAAGTTCACCGTCAACGGCCGCGACAAGGAAACCTACTTCGCCCGGCCGGCGCTGCGCATGATCATCAACCAGCCTTTTGCCGCCGCCGGCAGGGAAGGCCAGTACGATGTCACCTGTACGGTCAAGGGCGGCGGTCTGTCGGGGCAGGCCGGCGCCTTGCGCCACGGCATCAGCCGGGCCTTGACCTTGTACGAGCCGTCGCTGCGCCCCGTTCTCAAGACCGGCGGCTTCCTGACCCGCGATTCCCGCATCGTCGAGCGCAAGAAGTACGGCAAGCGCAAGGCCCGCCGCAGTTTCCAGTTCTCGAAGCGCTAAGCGCCGCAAGGTTTTGTTTTTGCCTTATGATTGGGCGTTCCTCGCGGGACGCCCTTTTCGCATTTGCCGGGGGAGAGGTTGCGAAATGAACGCCAGCGAAAAAAAGGTCGCGGTCGCCATCGTCGGCGCCAGCGGTTACACCGGCGCCGAGTTGGTACGCCTCCTCGTCCGCCATCCGCAAGCGGAAATCACCGCGCTGACCGCCGGCCGCAAGGTGGGCCGGCGGTTGGGCCAAGTGTTTCCGCATCTGGCCGGAGCCGGGCTACCTGACCTGGTATCCATCGACGCCGCCGATTGGGACGCCGCCGAGGTGGCCTTTTGCTGCCTGCCGCACGGGACCACGCAGGATGTCGTCGCCGGACTGCCGCGACACCTTAAAGTAATCGATCTCTCCGCCGATTTCCGTCTCGCCGACGCCGGCCTTTACGGCCGCTGGTACGGCCAGGCGCACCGGGCGCCGGAACTGCAGAAAGAGGCCGTCTACGGTCTCACCGAAGTGGCCCGCGACGCCGTTTCCAAGGCCAGGCTCGTCGCCAATCCGGGCTGTTACCCGACGGCCGCCTTGCTGCCGCTCATCCCCTTGCTCGAAGCCGGATTGATCGACGCCCGGGACATCGTCATCGACGCCAAATCAGGCGTCAGCGGAGCCGGACGGGCGGCCAAGGAGTCCGCCCTTTACGCCGAGGTCGCCGAGGGCGTCCAGGCTTACGGCGTGGCGGCGCACCGGCACGCGCCGGAGATCGAACAGGAACTCTCGACAGCCGCCGGCGAGCCGGTCACGGTCAGCTTCACGCCGCATCTGGTGCCGATGAACAGGGGGATTCTCGCCACCATCTACGTCAGGCTGGCACCAGGGGCGGCGGCGGACGATCTCGGGGCGGCGCTGCAAAGGCGCTACTCTGGCGAGCCCTTCGTCGGCGTGGTGGCGGCCGGCGAGGCGCCGTCGACGCGCCACGTGCGCGGCTCGAACGGCTGCCTGATCGGCGTCTTCGCCGACCGCCTCGCCGGCCGGGCGATCGTCCTTTCGGTCATCGACAACCTGGTGAAAGGGGCCTCGGGCCAAGCGGTGCAGAACATGAACGTCATGTGCGGGTTGGCGGAAACGGCGGGTCTCGAGCAAGCGCCGCTGTTTCCGTAGGCAATGATCGTTACCGAAATTCGGTGACAGTATACTAATTTCCGGGCTTGGTTTTCGGCTTGCGTCCCCTTTTGCGGGGACCGAGAGGGCGCTTCAGTTTCTTCTCGAGACCGGCCACGAAGTCGTCGTCGCCGAGGGGCCGCCCGGTGTGGGCGTGGCGGCGCACCGTCTCGGCTTCGCCGTCGCCGAGACCTCCGTCGAGAAAGGCCCGCCAATCTTCGATGCGTTCAAGCAGGGACCCGACCCTGACGAGACCGTCGTCGGCCCCCTTGAGGTGGGCTGCGGCGCTGCTCCACGGCCATTTCCCGGCGGTCTTCGCGAGGCCCGCCAGCACCGGATTGAGTTCCACATAGCGGACGGCCATGAGCAGGTGTGCCTCGTCCATGGGGAAGGAGGCAAAGCGTCCCTGCCACAGGTGTCCCAACAACTCCTCGCGGGCATTGATCCTCCGGGTGTAACGGCGGTGCGCCTCGCCGATCGCCCGTCTCAGCCCGTCCTCGGAGGCGGGCACGGCGATCAGGTGCACGTGGTTGGGCATCAGGCAGTAAGCCCAAACCTCGACGTCGTGGCGGGCGCACCGCTCCGCCATCAGGTTCCGATAGGCTTGGTAGTCATCGTCGTTGAAGAACGTCGTTTGCCGGCGGTTTCCCCGCTGGGTGACGTGGTGGGGAATGCCGGGAACGACAACACGCGCCAGTCTCGCCATCGGGCAAACCTAACGCGCCGGCGCGAGAAGGCAAGAAATTAGTATGCTGTCACCGAATTACTTATGTTGATAAGAACGGCGCCGGCCCGCTCCCCCGCCCGGTGCCGACTGAACTTGAAATACTCTAAACGTCGACATCCTCGACGAACGGCGCGTGCTCCTGGATGTAGGCGAGGCGAAGTTCCGGTTTGCGGCCCATCAGGGAATCCACCAGTTTGGCGGTGTCCTTGGCTTCTTCCGCCGTCTCGGCTTTGTCGCTCTCGGGCACGGTGACGCGGAGCAGCGTCCGGCTGGCCGGGTCCATGGTCGTTTCCCGGAGCTGCGAAGAGGGCATTTCGCCGAGTCCCTTAAAATGGCTGATTTCGATCTTGCCCTTGCCGTCGAAGGCGGATTTCAGGAGTTCGTCCTTGTGGGCGTCGTCGCGGGCGTACAAGGACCTGCCCCCCTGGGTGATCCGGTAAAGGGGCGGCAAGGCGATATAAAGATGATCGTTTTCGATGAGTTGGCGCATTTCCATATAGAAGAACGTCATCAGCAGGGAAGCGATGTGGGCGCCGTCGACGTCGGCGTCGGTCATGATGATGACCCGCCCGTAGCGGAGCTGTTCATCGTCGTAACGATCTCGCGTGCCGCAGCCCAGGGCCTCGACCAGATCGCGCAGTTCCTGGTTGGCATTGAGCTTGTCGGCCGAGGCGCTGGCGACATTGAGAATCTTTCCGCGCAAAGGCAGCACGGCCTGGGTCTCGCGGTCGCGCCCCTGCTTCGCCGAGCCGCCGGCGGAATCGCCCTCGACCAGGAACAGCTCGGTGCCGACGGCGCCGGTGCGGGTGCAATCGGTCAGTTTGCCGGGCAGTCGCGGCCGCCTGGCCGCCGCCTGCTTGCCTTGGCGCGCTTTTCTTCGGCGCAGGCGTTCCTCGGCCCGTTCGATGACGCGTTCGAGCAGTATCCCGGCGGTTTCCGGATCTCCCGACAGCCAGTGATCGAAATGGTCGCCGACGCAGGCCTCGATCAGGCGGGCGGCCTCGGGCGTCGTCAGCTTGTCCTTGGTCTGGCTCTGGAACTGGGGGTCCTCGATGAACACCGACAGCATGACGCAGGCGCCGCCGGCGGCGTCCTCGGCGGTGATTTTCGCCGCCTGCTTGTTGTCCACCAGCTCGGCATAGGCCTTCAATCCCTTGGTCAGGGCCGCCTTGAGGCCGGTCTCGTGGGTGCCGCCCTGCGGCGTCGGCACGGTGTTGCAGTAGGAATTGAAGAGGTTTTCTTCGTCGGCCGGCCAGGCCACCGCCCATTCCACCCTGCCGGCGCCGTTGTTCAATTTGGCGGCGCCGGAAAAAGAGCGGGCGGTCAGGCTCTGGCGGTCGGCCAGCGTCGTCGCGAGATAATCGGCGAGCCCTCCGGGGAAGTGCAATGCCGCCGTTTCCGGCGTCGCGTCGTCGCTCTTGAGCAGGGCGGCGTCGCAGGACCAGCGGATTTCCACGCCTCGGAACAGGTACGCCTTGGAGCAGGCCATGCGGTAAAGCCGGGCGGGACGGAAACGGGCGCGCGGCCCGAAGATTTCCGGGTCGGGATGAAACCTCACGGTGGTGCCGCGGCGGTTGTGCACGGGTCCGGATTTCGTCAACGGGCCAAGGGGCTTGCCGCGCTTGTAGGCCTGCGTCCAGAGCTTGCGTTCGCGGGCGACTTCGATCGACAGCCGGTCCGACAAGGCGTTGACCACGGAAATGCCCACCCCATGCAGGCCGCCGGAGGTTCGATAGGCATCGCCGCCGAACTTGCCGCCCGAATGCAGCGTCGTCATGATCACTTCGAGAGCCGATTTGGTCTTGAACTTGGGATGAGAATCGACGGGGATGCCGCGGCCGTTGTCGGATACCGTCACCGTTTGATCGGCGGCCAAGTGCAAATCGATGCGGCTGGCCTGCCCGACCACCGCCTCGTCCATGGCGTTGTCCAGTGCCTCGGCCACCAAATGATGCATGGCCTCCTCGTCGGTGCCGCCGATGAACATGCCCGGATGCCGGCGCACCGGTTCCAGTCCCTCGAGGACTTCGATGTCCTTGGCGGAATAGTCCCGTTGCCGGGCCGCCGGCGGCTTGGGTTTCGGTTTCCCGGCCGCCGCCGTGCCGGTGGCCCGTTCCTCCGCCAGGTCAAAAAGGTCGTTCATTCCGCATATCCCAATCGGCCTCCGGCGGAGATTATCCTAAAAACTCTGTCGGGCGAAGGCAAGCATGATAAA
The DNA here is from genome assembly GCA_030623425.1 of Rhodospirillaceae bacterium. Taxonomy (GTDB): domain Bacteria; phylum Pseudomonadota; class Alphaproteobacteria; order Rhodospirillales; family 2-02-FULL-58-16. The sequence goes on along the minus strand of JAUXMA010000052.1, from coordinate 3,169 downwards.
GTAGGGAAGCATTTGAAAATTACTATATGTTGTGTCGATGGAGAAAAGAGACATGTCCGAAGAGAACCCGCGGCCGAAAGGGGAGCTTTCCATCCGCAGCCTCGCCATGCCGGCCGACACCAACCCTTCCGGCGACATCTTCGGCGGCTGGATCATGTCGCAGATGGACATCGCCGGCAGCATCGCCGCCGGCAACAGGGCCAAGGGCCGGGTCGCCACCGTGGCGGTCAAGGGGATGAGCTTTCACTTGCCGGTCCATGTCGGTGACGTGGTCTGCTGCCATACCGAGATCCAGCGGGTCGGCGACACTTCGGTCACCCTCCTGGTGGAGGTCTGGACTCAGCGCCGCGGCGATGGGCGGCAGGTCAAGGTGACCGAGGGCGTGTTCGTTTACGTCGCCCTCGACGAGGAGGGCCGCAAACGGCCGGTGCCGCCTAAATGAGCCCCGAATGCCGCTCCGGCCGCTCCGCCGCTCTCAGATGGCGAACGAGCTGCCGCAGCCGCAAGAAGAGGTGGCTTGTGGATTCTTGAGCGAGAAATAGGAGCCGATCAGGTCTTCGACATAGTCGAGTTCGGCGCCGTCGAGCAGATTCAGGGAAACCTCGTCGACGACCACTTGGATGCCGCTCCGCTCGAAAACCAGATCGTCCTCGCGGCGTTGGTCGTCGAGGCTGAATCCGTACTGGAAACCGGAACAGCCGCCGCTGGAAATGGCGACGCGCATCATCTTAGCTATGTTTCCATCCTCGCCGACGAGTTCGGAGATGCGCTTGGCGGCGTTGGCCGAAATGGTGATCATTTTTTCACCGATGCCAGACTCGGTTTCCAAAATCAAAAGCTCCCATAAGGTGGGTTCAGGTTATTTTCGTACTTATGTAAACCGTCTTGGAGATTTGTCAAACTCGTTGCCTGGCAATGCCGCGCCTTGTAGGTTTCCGCCATGGCCGCCGACCATCATCTTGCCCCTTATGCCTGCCATGACGGCGCCAGCCGCGGCCGTCTTTTCAAGGAGCCTGAAAGCGCCACCCGCGGCTGTTTTCAGCGCGACCGTGACCGCATCATCCATTCCGCCGCCTTTCGCAAGCTCGAATACAAGACCCAGGTTTTCGTCAACCATGAAGGCGATTACTTCCGCACCCGGTTGACCCACAGCCTGGAGGTGGCGCAGATCGCCCGTTCGGTCTGCCGTTATCTCCGTCTCAACGAGGACTTGGCCGAAGCCCTGGCGCTGGCCCACGACCTCGGGCATCCGCCCTTCGGTCACGCCGGCGAGGAGGCTCTCAATGAAATGATGGAGCCTTTCGGCGGCTTCGATCACAACGCCCAGAGCCTGCGCGTGGTCACCCGGCTCGAGCGCCGCTACGCCGATTTCGACGGCCTCAACCTGACCTGGGAAACACTGGAGGGCGTGATCAAGCACAACGGCTCCCTGTCCCAACCCCTGCCGCGCGCCATCGCCGAATATGGGGAGCTGCATGACCTGGAAACGCACACTTACGCCGGCGCCGAGGCGCAGGTGGCGGCGCTGGCCGACGATATCGCATACAACAACCACGACATCGACGACGGACTGCGGGCCGGGCTGTTCACCACCGGCGATCTCGCCGACGTGGCCCTGGTCGGGCCGATCTTTGCCGAGGTCCGGAGCGACCATCCCGGCCTCGACGAATCGCGGCTGATTTTCGAGGCCGTCCGCCGCATGATCGGGGCCATGGTCACGGATGCGCTGGAGGAAACCGGGCGGCGGATCGCCGAGGCCAAACCGGAAACCGCCGCCGACATCCGCGCCTTGGGCGGTCCGGTCGCCGGATTTTCCGCGACCATGCGGGAGAACGACCGGGCGCTGAAAGCCTTCCTGTTCGATAACATGTACCGTCATTACCGGCTCAACCGCATGTGCAGCAAAGCCCGCCGGGTGGTCAAGGAGCTCTTTCGCCTTTTACTGTCGGAACCGGAATGCCTGCCCAGCGAATGGCGCGACGAGGCCGGAGACGCGGGCTCGGAAGCGACGGCGCAACTGGTCGCCGATTACATCGCCGGCATGACCGACCGTTTCGCGCTGGACGAACACCGCCAGCTCTTCGACCTGCGGGCGCGGACGTCCTGAATCCATGAACCTGTTCCACCATTTCCGCGATCGTCTGGCCGACATCATCGGGGAATTGGCCGCCGAAGGGTTCATACCGACCGGTCTGGATACAACGCGGGTGACGGTGGAGCCGCCGCGCGGGGAAGGGTTGGGCGACATCACCACCAACGCCGCCATGGTCCTGGCCAAGCCGGCGGCAATGAAGCCAAAGGATTTGGCGGCGCGGCTGGCCAGGCGTTTGGACGACTTGGATTCCGTCGCCGCAACCGAAATCGCCGGCCCCGGTTTCATCAACATACGGCTGGAGGATTCGTTTTGGCGGCAACGACTGGCGGAAATCCTGACGGCCGGGCCGGCCTATGGCGATTCCGGCTTGGGCCGTGGGCGCAAGGTCAACGTCGAATTCGTCTCCGCCAATCCCACCGGACCCTTGCATGTCGGCCACGGACGCGGCGCCGTCGTCGGCGACGCCCTGGCCTCGCTGCTGGAGAAGGCGGGATTCGACGTCACCCGTGAATACTACGTCAACGACGCCGGCGCGCAGGTGGAAATGCTGGCGAGGTCGGCGGCGGCGCGCGCCGGCGAAGCGCTGGGCATGGTCGAACTCGACGAAGAAGCCCTGCAAGGTCTTTACCCAGGGGAGTACCTGATGCCGGTGGGGGAGAAACTGGCCAGCCAGTTCGGAGCAGGGCGGCTGGACGTTGATGATGCGGAAAATCTCCAGTTTCTGGTCCGTTTTTCCACCGCCGAGATGATGGACCTCGTTCGCGGGAACCTTGCGGTGCTTGGGGTGGAGTTCGATGTCTTCACCTCCGAGAGAGAACTGGTCGAAGCGGGAGCGGTCGACGCCGCGCTGAAGTTCCTTGCCGGCCGGGGCCTGACCTACACGGGCGTTCTCGAACCGCCGAAAGGGAAAAAAACCGACGACTGGGAACCCCGGCCGCTGTTGTTGTTCCGGGCCACCGAATTCGGCGACGAGGTTGACCGCCCACTCAAGAAGTCGGACGGAAGCTGGACCTATTTCGCCACCGACATCGCCTATCATATGGACAAGTTCCGGCGCGGTTTCGAGACCAAGAT
>JAUXMA010000001.1 GCA_030623425.1 Rhodospirillaceae bacterium | reverse complement strand
GGCGGCCGGACCGTCGGCGCCGGCGTCGTCGCCTCGGTCGTCGAGTAGGAAAGGGAAGCGGGCCGGGATTCGGACAAAAACGCCGGACGGAAGCGAAAACATGGAAAACCAGAACATACGTATCCGCCTGAAAGCCTTCGATCATCGCGTCTTGGATCAATCGGCCTTGGAGATCCTCAACACGGCCAAGCGGACGGGTGCTCGGGTTTGCGGGCCTATTCCCTTGCCGACGAGAATCGAGCGCTTTACCGTCTTGCGTTCGCCCCACATCGATAAGAAATCGCGGGAACAATTCGAGATACGGACCCACAAAAGGGTTCTCGACATTATTGATCCGACGCCGCAGACCGTGGATGCGTTGATGAAGCTCGACTTGGCCGCCGGCGTCGACGTGGAGATCAAACTATGAGAACCGGTCTCATCGCGTGCAAACTCGGCATGACCCGCATCTTCGGTGAAAACGGCAAGCATGTGCCCGTGACCGTGCTCAAGGTGGATAACTGCCAAGTCGTCGCCCGGCGCAGCGAGGAAAGGGATGGTTACAACGCCGTCCAAGTCGGGGTCGGCGCGGTCAAGGTGAAAAATGTCACCAAGGCCATGCGCGGGCACTTTGCCAAGGCGAAAGTCGAGCCCAAACGCCGCATAGCCGAGTTTCGGGTTGACCATGACGCCCTCCTTGACGTCGGCGCCGAACTGTCGGTCGCCCATTTTATCCCCGGCCAGTTCGTCGATGTCACCGGCACGTCCATCGGCAAGGGATTCGCGGGCGCCATGAAACGGCACGGTTTCTCGGGCTTAAAGGCATCCCACGGCGTTTCCGTCAGCCACAGGTCGCTCGGCTCCACCGGTCAGTGCCAGGATCCGGGAAAGGTCTTCAAAGGCAAAAAGATGGCCGGCCATATGGGCGCCAAACGGGTGACAACTCAAAACCTTGTGGTGATGTCCGCCGACGCCGATCGCGGCATCATCCTGATCAAAGGGGCAGTTCCCGGGTGCAAGGGCGGTTTCGTTTTGGTTCGTGACGCGGTCAAAAAATTGCTGCCGGACGGGGCCCCGTTCCCGGCGGCGATGAGTGATGTCGGGGAAGCGCCGGTCGAGGAAACATCGACGGAGGAAACCCCGCCCGAGGAAACATCGGCCAAAACAAGCCAGCCTGAAGATTCCGGGCAGGACGAGACGGAAGATTAGCCGGCCATGAAATGTGACGTCATCAGCCTTGATAACAAGAAAGTCGGCAGCATCGACCTGGATGAATCGGTGTTCGGTCTCAAGGTCCGTGCCGACATTTTGGCGCGCATGGTCAACTGGCAGCTTGCCAAGCGCCGCGCCGGAACCCACAAAACCAAGACCCGTAGCGAAATACGAGGAACAACCGCCAAGCCATACCGCCAGAAAGGCCTCGGGCGAGCCCGGCTGGGCAGCAGGAAGGCGCCGCAATTGCGAGGCGGCGGCGTCGCCTTCGGGCCGGTTCTCCGCAGCCATGCCCACAAGTTGCCGAAAAAGGTACGTCGTCTGGCCCTCAAAACGGCGCTTTCGGCCAAACAGGCGGATGGCAAACTGGTGGTTTTGGATACGGCCAAGATGAAAAAAGCGAAAACAGCGGATTTGGCGAAACATATCACCAAGCTGGGATGGCGTTCCGTGCTCCTTATCGGCGGGGCGGAAACGGACCCCAACTTTTCCCGCGCCGCCGCCAACATTGTTGGTCTGGATGTGTTGCCTAGCCAAGGAGCCAATGTTTACGACATCTTGCGCCGGGACACCCTGGTCCTGACCAAGGACGCGGTCGAACAGTTGGTTGAACGATTGAAATGAGCAAATTCAGTGGAATTACAGCCAATCCGAGCAAGGAACGGATATACGAACTCATCCGTTCACCCATCATGACGGAAAAGTCGACCTTGCTTTCGGAATTCAACCAGGTGAGCTTCCGGGTGCCTTTGAACGCTTCCAAGCCGGAAATCAAGGCGGCGGTCGAGGAATTGTTCAAGGTCAATGTCACCGCCGTCAATACCTTGCGCCAGAAGGGCAAGGTCAAACTCTTCCGCGGCCGGCGAGGCAAGCGGGTGGACATCAAAAAAGCCATTGTCACCCTGGCCGAAGGCCAGTCCATTGACGTCACCACGGGGGTTTGATGACGGTCATGGCATTGAAACAATACCATCCGACGACCCCGGGACGGCGCGGCCTCGTATCCGTGGACAGATCCATCCTTTGGAAGGGCAAGCCCGAAAAGTCCCTCGTCGAGGGCCTTCGCAAAAAAGGAGGCCGCAACAATAACGGCCGCATTACCGCCCGGCGCCGGGGCGGCGGACACAAACGTAAATTTCGCGTCATCGACTTCAAACGCGACAAATTCGATGTCGCCGCCACCGTCGAGCGGTTGGAATACGACCCCAACCGCACCGCGTTCATCGCCCTTGTCCGCTATGAGGACGGGGAATTGTCTTACATCATCGCGCCCCAGCGCCTTCGCCTCGGCGACAAGGTCTTCGCTGGCAGAAACGTCGATATCCGTCCCGGCAATGCCTTGCCATTGGAGAACATTCCCGTCGGCACCATCATCCATAATATCGAGATGAAGGTTGGCAAAGGCGCTCAAATCGCCCGTTCCGCCGGCACTTATGCGCAACTGCTCGGTAAGGATCAGGGTTATGCCCAACTCCGCCTGAGTTCGGGAGAGCTACGCATGGTGCGCGCCGAGTGCATGGCCACCGTCGGCGCCGTTTCCAATCCCGATCAGCAAAACATCAAACTGGGCAAGGCGGGACGCAAACGCTGGCTAGGCAAGCGCCCTTCCGTCCGCGGCGTTGCCATGAATCCCGTTGACCACCCCCATGGCGGGGGCGAGGGAAGAACTTCGGGTGGCCGCCATCCGGTGAGCCCATGGGGCAAGCCGACCAAGGGCAAAAGAACCCGCGGCAAGAAAAAGACGGATGCGCTGATTTTGCGCCGCCGCCACAGTAAGAAATAGGAGGAGGGCTCAAGTGCCTCGTTCCGGTTGGAAAGGACCTTTCGTAGATGGCTTTCTCCTCAAGAAAGCGGAGGCCGCGCGCGCCGGAGGACGCAACGATGTCATCAGGACATGGTCCCGCCGCTCGACCATCCTGCCGCAGTTCGTGGGCCTCACTTTCGGCGTTTACAACGGCCGCAAGTTCGTGCCGGTTATGGTCACCGAGGATATGATCGGGCACAAGTTGGGGGAGTTTTCGCCGACCCGCACGTACTTGGGCCATACCGCCGATAAAAGGGCGAAGAGAGTTTGATCATGAGCAAAAAATCCGCCAAGCGGAGGCTTGCCGACAACGAGGCGCTGGCTTATGCCAAACTGATCCGCACCAGTCCGCGAAAGCTGAACTTGGTGGCGACCGGCATTCGAGGCAAGGATTGCCAATCGGCGCTGTCCGAACTTCAGTTTTGCAGACGCCGCGTCGCCGGCGAGGTGATAAAGGTCCTGGAATCGGCCATCGCCAATGCCGAGAACAACCATCAACTGGACGTGGATCGGCTGTTCGTGGCGGAGGCCACCGTCGGTCGGACTTTGGTGATGAGAAGGTTGCGCCCGCGAGCCCGCGGCCGAAGCTGTAAGATTGACAAACCCTTCAGCAATCTCCGTCTCGTTGTTCGTGAACGCAAGGAGAGTTGAACGATGGGGCAAAAGGTTAATCCGATCGGATTGCGCTTGGGGATCATCCGCACATGGGATTCCCGCTGGTACGCCGACGATGACTATCCGGACATGCTGCACGAGGATCTGGCCATTCGCGATTACCTTCGCAAGCGCTTGGTCCAGGCCGGTGTGTCGCGCATCGTCATCGAGCGTCCCGCCAAAAAGGCCCGGATTACCATCCACACCGCCAGGCCCGGCGTGGTGATCGGCAAAAAAGGCGCCGACATTGAAAAGTTGCGCCGGAACATCGTCAAAATTACCGGCTCGGACGTGCATGTGAACATCATCGAGATTCGCAAGCCCGAGATCGATGCCCAGCTGGTGGCGGAAAACGTTTCCCAGCAATTGGAACGGCGCGTGTCCATTCGTCGCGCCATGAAGCGTGTGGTGCAATCGGCCATGCGTCTCGGCGCCGATGGCATCCGCATCAACTGCGCCGGGCGGTTGGGAGGGGCCGAGATCGCCCGCACCGTGTGGTACCGGGAAGGCCGAGTACCTTTGCATACGCTGTGCGCCAATGTTGATTACGGCACCGCCACGGCAAAGACCACCTATGGTGTATGTGGGGTCAAGGTGTGGATATTCAAAGGCATCATCCTTGCCCATGATACCATGGCAATGGACAAATTCGCTATCGAGCAGCAGCCCACCCGCTAGGCACGGAAATTAGAGAAAGCAACAAGCCATGCTCAGTCCCAAACGCAGCAAGTTCCGCAAAGCGCACAAGGGCCGCATTCACGGCCATGCCAAGAGTGGCTACCAGCTTAATTTCGGCTCTTACGGGCTGAAAGCGGCTGCGCCGGAACGGGTGACCGCCCGCCAGATCGAAGCCGCCCGGCGGGCGATAACCCGTCATATGAAACGCGCCGGCCGCGTCTGGATTCGGATTTTCCCGGACGTTCCCATATCCCGGAAACCAGCCGAGGTGCGGCAGGGAAAAGGCAAAGGCACACCCGAATACTGGGCGTGCCGCGTCAAGCCGGGCCGCATCATGTTCGAAGTAGACGGCGTGCCGATTGAAACCGCCCGGCAGGCTTTCGTCCTGGCGACGGCGAAGCTGCCATTAAAGACACGCTTCGTATCCCGCTACGGCGAGGAGGGCTAAACCCCATGAAAACAGCCGATCTTCGTGCCAAGAGCTACGACGAACTGAAGGATCAACTGCTGGATCTGAGGAAGGAATCTTTCAATTTGCGGTTTCAGGCGTCCAGCGGTCAACTTGAGAATACGGCGCGCAAGCGCCAAGTCAGGCGGGACGTAGCGCGCATCGAGACCATCATGGGCGAGCGCGCCAAGGCTGCTTCCTAAGGGCGGCGGCAAAAGAGGATTAAGGGCAAATCATGCCGAGACGAGTGCTCCAAGGGATCGTGGTCAGCGACAAAATGGACAAGACCATTACCGTCAAAGTCGAGCGGCGGATCATGCATCCGCTCTACAAGAAATTCCTCCGCCGCTCGAAAAAGTACGCCGCCCACGACGAAAACAATGCCTGCAAGGTCGGCGACCAAGTGAGGATACGCGAATGCCGGCCGTTGTCGAAACGCAAGCGATGGGAAATCGTCACCGAGGGCGTGGGAAACTGACGCCGGTGATCGGCAAAGGGGAAAATAATGATCCAAGCGGAAACTAACTTGGACGTTGCCGACAACTCCGGCGCCCGCCGGGTGCAATGCATCAAGGTGCTCGGCGGGTCCAAACGCAGATTCGCTTCCGTGGGCGATGTCATCGTCGTCTCGGTCAAGGAAGCGATACCTCGCGGCCGTGTCAAAAAAGGCGAACTGTTGCGGGCGGTAGTGGTCCGCACGGCCAAGGATATCCACCGTGCCGACGGCTCGGCCATTCGTTTCGACCGCAACGCGGCGGTGCTGATCAACAACCAAGGCGAGCCCATTGGGACCCGTATTTTCGGCCCCGTCACCCGCGAGCTACGCGCCAAAAAATACATGAAGATCATTTCTCTCGCTCCCGAGGTCTTGTGATGGCAAACAAATTGAAAATGAAAAAAGGCGACAAGGTGACCGTCACGGCCGGCAAGGATAAAGGGAAAACGGGTGAGATTTTGCGTGTTTTTCCGGTCAGCAACCGGGTCATTGTCCTAGGCGTGAACAAGGTCATGCGCCATACCAAGGCGAGCCAGTCAGTGGCGGCTGGAATCATCGAGAAGGAAGCGTCCATCCACATCTCGAACTTGGCTCATATCGACCCGAAGACAAATCAACCCACTCGTGTTGGTTGCAAGATTCTCAAGGACGGCCGCAAAGTCCGCTTCGCAAAGCGGTCTGGCGAAGTGATCGATAACTGAAGGTTTGCCCGCCCATGACACGCTTGCAGGAACATTACCAAAATACCGTCAAACCGGCCTTGATGCGGGAATTCGGCTACAAGAACTCCATGCAGGTGCCGAAACTGCAAAAGATCGTCATCAACATGGGCGTCGGCGAGGCTTCCCAGGACCGCAAGCTGATTGCCGGCGCCGTCGAGGACATGACCCTGATCTCCGGACAGAAACCGATAATCACCAAAGCCAAGAAGTCGATTGCGGCGTTCAAATTACGCGCCGGCATGATTGTCGGCTGCAAAGTCACCCTTCGGCGCGACCGCATGTACGAGTTTCTCGACCGCCTCGTCAACATCGCTTTGCCGCGGGTTCGGGATTTCCGGGGGCTTTCGGCCAAGAGCTTCGACGGCAACGGCAACTTCGCCCTTGCACTGAAAGAACAGATCATTTTCCCGGAGATCGATTACGACAAGGTCGACAGGATCAGGGGCATGGACGTGGTGATCTGTACGACCGCCGCCACCGACAACGAGGCGGCAGCTCTGCTGAAAGCTTTCGACATGCCGTTTGCCGGCAGGGGAGCCGCCCGGGCGGCCGCCGAACAGGACACCGAAAATGCCGCTGAAGAACCCATGAATGAAGCAGCCGAAGAGAAAACCGAAGAGGCTAGTGGAGGTTGACGGTATGGCTAAAGCAAGCATCATCGAGCGAAACAAGAAACGTCAACGACTGACAGCGAAATACGCCGCCAAAAGAGCCGAATTGAAGGCCAAGTCGAGGGACGCGACGCTGTCCCCCGAAGATCGCTTCCAGGCGCGGATGAAGTTGGCGAAACTGCCTCGCAATTCATCGCCCGTTAGGGTTCGTTTGCGGTGCATGGAAACAGGCCGGCCGCGCGGCAACTACCGCAAGTTCAAGTTGTCGCGCATCGCCCTGCGCGAGCTCGCCTCCCAGGGGCTGATTCCCGGCATGATCAAAGCGAGTTGGTAGGAGGGTGAAAAGCTCATGTCGATGACGGATCCCCTAGGTGACATGCTGACCCGAATCCGCAACGGCCAACGGGCGCGGAAAAACGCCATCGTCGCCCCGTCCTCCAAGCTGCGGATGAATGTGCTCGACGTTCTCAAGCGAGAAGGTTTCATCCGAGGCTATTCGCACTACGAGGTGCGGTCGGGAATCAGAGAGATCAAAATCGAACTCAAATATCACGACGGCGACCCGGTGATCCGCGAGATCAGCCGCGTTTCGAAACCGGGCCGGCGCGTGTATTCAAAAATCAAGGACCTTTCCAGGGTCTACAATGGTCTCGGCATTTCCATCCTGTCGACGCCACGCGGCGTGATGTCGGATGCCGAGGCCCGCGACGCAAACATCGGTGGCGAAGTGCTCTGCCAGGTCTTCTAGGGTTTTCAGGGGTTAGGACGAAAGCATGTCGCGTATTGGCAAAAATCCCGTCAAGGTTCCCGACGGCGTCAACGTCGAGGTTTCCGGCCAGCAGGTGACCGCCAGGGGCAAGCTGGGCCAGCTCTCGGCGACGCTGCTGGGCGAGGTCGAAATCAAACACGACGGCGATCGGATTTCGGTCACGCCGAGAAGCGATTCCATGCGCGCCCATAAGATGTGGGGGACCGCCAGAAGCATCGTTAACAACCTCGTCACAGGTGTTTCCGTGGGCTTCGGCCGCAACCTTGAAATCATCGGCATCGGTTACCGCGCCCAGGTTCAGGGCAAGGAACTGGTGATGCAACTGGGTTTCAGCCATGACATCCGTTACCCGATTCCTGATGACATCATGATTACGTGCTCGGATCAGAACCACATTGCGGTGCAGGGAGCCGACAAGCAACTGGTCGGTCAGACGGCGGCTGAAATCAGATATTTCAAGCCGGCGGAGCCCTATAAAGGCAAGGGTATAAAATACGACGATGAAATCGTTCGCCGCAAAGAAGGAAAGAAGAAATAGATCATGGCAAGGGCGAAGGATTTAAGAGAACGGCGCAAACGGCGCATCCGCGGCAAGATCGGCAGGCGGTTGGGCGAACGTCCGCGGCTTTCCGTGTTCCGCTCGGAAAAACATATCTATGCCCAGGTTATCGACGACCGCGAGGGTTGTACTTTGGCGGCGGCGTGCAGTCTCGAAAAAGACATGCGTGTCAAGCTCGCCACGGGCGCCAATGTGGGCGCCGCCAGCGAGGTTGGCAAACTGATCGCCGAACGGGCATTGGCCGCTGGCGTCAAGAAAGTGATTTTCGATCGCGGCGAATACAAATACCATGGCCGGATTAAAGCCCTGGCCGAGGCCGCCCGTGAAATTGGCTTGTCTTTTTAAGGATTTGATTGATGGGGCAGACACCCAAGCGGACATCCCGGGAGGCCGGAAGCGGCCCCCGTCGCGGCGAGCGCGGGCAGCGCGGCGATCGGGACCAACGCGAAGATCAGGAATTTATCGACAAGCTCGTCCACATCAACCGCGTCGCCAAAGTGGTCAAGGGCGGGCGTCGTTTTTCCTTTGCCGCGCTGGTGGTTGTCGGCGACGGCCGTGGCCGCGTCGGTTCTGGCTCCGGTAAGGCGCGCGAGGTTCCCGAAGCTATTCGCAAAGCCACGGAACAGGCCAAGCGAAGCCTGATCAGAGTGCCTCTTCGCGACGGCCGAACGCTGCACCATGACGTCAAGGGCCGTTTCGGCGCCGCCAAGGTGGTGTTGCGTAGCGCTCCTCCGGGCACCGGCATCATCGCCGGCGGCCCCATGCGCGCTGTTTTCGAGACCATGGGGGTGCAGGACATCGTCGCCAAATCCATTGGCTCCTCCAATCCCTACAATATGGTCAAGGCCACTTTCGATGCCTTGACCAACTCCTTGTCGCCGAGGGCCGTGGCGGCCCGGCGCGGCAAGCAAATCAACGACATCGTTTCCCGCCGCGGTCGCGGTCGCCAGGGCGTGGAATCATGACGGACAGGAAAAAGATCACGATCACTCAGATCCGAAGCCCCATCGGCCGACAAAAAAAACAACGGGCGACACTGATTGGCCTCGGACTCAATAAAATGCATAAGACCCGCGAACTTGAGGACACTCCCGCCGTGCGCGGAATGCTCGCCAAGGTCCACCACTTGGTGCGGGTCGAAAAACCAAGCTGATTTGTCGCCAGGGACGTTTGAAAAATGAGACTCAACGAACTTTCCGATAACCCGGGTTCGCGCAAGACGCGCAAGCGGATCGGCCGCGGCCAAGGATCTGGCAAGGGCGGCACTTGCGGGCGAGGCCACAAAGGGCAGAAGTCGCGGAGCGGCATATCTCTTTTGGGTTTCGAGGGCGGCCAGATGCCACTTTACCGGCGTCTGCCCAAACGTGGTTTCAGCAATCCTTTTAGAAAGGAATTCGTGGAAATCAATCTTGGTTTCTTGCAAAAAATCATCGACGCTGGCAAACTGGATCCATCAACACCGGTAAACGAGACGTCCTTGAAAGCGGCCGGCCTGATCAAGAATTGCCGGCATGGCGTCAAGCTTCTTGCCAAAGGTGACATCAAGTCGAAGTTGACCATCGAGGTGACTGGCGCGTCGAAGGCGGCGATCGCGGCCGTTGAGAAAGCCGGCGGCAAAGTTGTCATCGGCAAGGCGGAATCCCCCAAGATCGCCGCAAAAGCCAAAAGCAAGGCCGGCAAAGACAAGGCGAGGGCTAAAAGCGGGCCTAAGACCGATGACCAAGCCAAAGACGAAAGTTTAGGTAAGGAAACTTAAGGAAATGCCTTCAGCGGCTGAGCAGCTAGCTTCCACCATCAATTTCGGTACCTTTGCCAAGGCCACCGAACTGAAAAAGCGCCTTTGGTTCACATTGGGCGCGCTCATCGTATACCGGCTTGGCACCTATATTCCTTTACCGGGTATTGATCCGGTGGTCCTGAAAGACATTTTCCGGCAGAACGCCGGTGGCATCCTTGGCATGTTCGATATGTTCGCTGGCGGAGCACTCAGCCGGATGACCATCTTCGCGCTGAACATCATGCCCTACATATCGGCATCCATCATTATGCAGTTGATGACGGCTGTTTCTCCGCGATTGGAAGCGCTGAAAAAGGAAGGTGAGACAGGGCGCAAGAAAATCAACCAATATACCCGTTACGGTACGGTGCTGATCACGGCGCTGCAGGCCTATGGCATCGCCATCGGTTTGGAGGGAATGACCTCTAGCTCTGGCACGGCGGTCATCAATCCCGGTATCTTTTTCCGCTTCACGACGGTGGTTACCCTGATCGGTGGCACCATGTTCCTGCTGTGGCTGGGCGAGCAGATCACCGCCAGGGGCGTCGGTAACGGCATTTCGCTGATCATCTTCTCTGGCATCGTCGCCAATCTTCCGACGGCTCTTGCCGGGACGCTGGAGATGGGGCGGACCGGGGCCCTGTCGCCCATTTTCATTTTTTTCCTATTGCTCATGTCGGTCGGCGTGGTCTTCTTCATCATTTTCGTTGAGAGGGCGCAACGGCGCATCGTGGTGCAATACCCCAAGCGCCAGCAAGGCAACAAGATGATAGGTGGCGAAAGCTCTCACTTGCCCTTGAAAATCAATACAGCGGGCGTGATTCCCCCGATTTTCGCCAGTTCCATCCTTCTCTTGCCGATTACGGTCATCGGATTCTCGGCAGGTCAGGGGCCCGATTGGCTGACCACGGTCACCGCTTATCTCGGGCGTGGACAGCCCCTTTACCTGACCATCTATATATCGCTGATCGTGTTTTTCGCTTTCTTTTATACGGCGGTTGTGTTCAATCCCGTTGACACGGCGGACAACCTCAAGAAATACGGCGGCTTTGTTCCCGGCATTCGGCCCGGCAAGAACACGGCCGAGCACCTGGATCGGATACTGAGCCGGCTGACCGTCGTCGGTGCCATGTACCTGGCCGCGGTTTGTCTGTTGCCGGAGATTCTGATTTCCCGGTTTGCGGTTCCGTTCTATTTCGGCGGCACCAGCCTGTTGATCGTGGTCACCGTAACCATCGACACGGTGGCGCAAGTTCAATCCCATTTGCTGGCCCACCAGTACGAGGGGCTGATTAAGAAATCCAAGTTAAGGGGACGCCGATGAATCTTCTTCTTCTCGGCCCTCCTGGTGCCGGCAAAGGCACCCAGGCTAAAAGACTGCAAGACAAATACGGCATTGTTCAACTTTCGACCGGCGACATGCTCCGTGCCGCGGTGGCGTCGGGCAGTGACATCGGTGAAATGGCAAAAGAAGTGATGGAAGCCGGTGGATTGGTTTCCGACGATCTGATCATCGCCATGATTTCCGAGCGTATAGGCGAGGATGACTGCCGGAAAGGCTTTATCCTGGATGGCTTTCCGCGCACCTCCGCGCAGGCCGAGGCCCTCGACGTGATGCTCGGCGAAAAGGGCCTGAAACTGGACTTTGTGCTTGAAATAAAGGTCGGCAACGGGGCCATGATCAAGCGCATCACTGGCCGTTTTACTTGTGCCAAATGTGGCGCCGGATATCACGACGAGTTCCAACGGCCGAAAGTGGAGAATGTATGCGACAGATGCGGCGGCGGAGAATTTACCCGCCGCGCCGACGACAACCAGGAAACCATGCGGGAACGCCTCAAGGCTTATCATCGGCAGACCGCTCCGATCATTGCTTATTTCGCGGAAAAAGGGCTGTTAAAAAGCGTTGACGGCATGGCTTCCATCGACGATGTAGCCAAGCAATTGAAAGACACTATCGGCCGCGCCGAGAGCGTGTTGACTTAAAGCCGTTAGGGCCTATAATCGCGCCTCTCGTTTCCCGGGCCAATGTCATAATCTTTTAATATCAATCTGTAAGGAGTTCCAGCTTTGGCGCGTATTGCTGGTGTGAACATTCCGACTGGAAAACGGGTCATCATCGCATTGACTTATATTTTCGGCATCGGCCGGACCAAGGCGAGTGAAATCTGCGTCAAGGCCAGGATTCCCTCGGAACGGAGGGTCAATGATCTTTCCGATGAGGAAGTGAGGCAGATCCGCGAGACCATCGACCAGGAGTATCAGGTCGAAGGTGACCTCCGGCGCGAAACCGCCATGAACATCAAGCGGTTGATGGACCTGGGCTGTTATCGTGGTTTGCGGCACCGCCGCGGCCTGCCGGTGCGCGGCCAGCGTACCCATACCAACGCGCGGACCCGCAAGGGACCAGCCAGGGCGATCGCCGGCAAAAAAAGAGTTATCGCCAAATAAGAAACACGAGGACCGGTTATGGCCAAGGCAAGCACCAAACGTCCGCGCCGCCGCGAACGCAAAAACATCGTTTCTGGCGTCGCCCATGTCAATGCCACGTTCAACAACACCATGATCACCATTGCCGATGACCAGGGCAACACCATCGCCTGGTCGTCGGCGGGCTCTCAAGGTTTCAAGGGGTCGCGCAAATCGACACCCTATGCCGCCCAGATGGCCGGCGAGGATGCCGGCCGCAAAGCAATGGAGCACGGCATGAAAACCCTTGAAATCGAAATAAAAGGACCAGGTTCTGGCCGCGAGTCGGCGTTGCGCGCTTTGCAGGCCGTTGGTTTTACCATTACCGCTATCCGCGATGTGACGCCGATCCCACATAACGGTTGCCGGCCGCGAAAGCGCCGCCGTGTTTGATTGGACCGGGCGGCTGATTTTTTTGGTCTACCCCTGATTTTTCGAACTTTTGTGAAGGCCGGACCGTTTTCAACAATGGCCCACCACAGGGGCGTCGTTCCTTAAATCTTGAGCATGAGGTTTCCCCGTGATTCAAAAGAATTGGCAGGAACTCATTAAGCCGAGCAGACTCGACATTGTTTCTGGCACCGATCCTTTGCGCACGGCCAAGATCGTCGCCGAACCCCTGGAACGTGGTTTTGGCTTGACCCTGGGTAACGCCCTGAGAAGGGTCTTGCTTTCATCCTTGCGGGGGGCCGCGGTGACCGCCGTTCAGATTGAAGGTGTGCTGCACGAATTTTCGTCCATCCCGGGAGTCCGCGAAGACGTCACCGACATTGTCCTCAACATCAAATCCATAGGCTTGCGCATGCACGGCCAGGGTCCGAAACGAATGATTTTGACGGCGGACAAAGCAGGCGAAATCACGGCCGGCATGATCGAAACCGGCCACGACATCGAGATCATGAACCCGGATTTGGTGATATGTACCCTGGACGATGGCGCCAAGCTGTCGATGGAAATGACGGTAGAGCAAGGCAAGGGGTACGTGGCGGCGTCCCAGATCCGGGCCGATGATACGCCCATCGGGCTGATTCCCGTTGATGCCGTTTTCTCGCCCGTGCGCAAGATTTCGTACAAAGTCGACAATACCCGCGTCGGCCAGGTGACCGACTACGATAAGCTGACCGTGGAAATCACCACCAATGGCGCGGTGTCTCCAGAGGACGCTGTTGCCCTGTCGGCGCGGATTCTCCAGGATCAGTTGTATCTTTTCATCAATTTCGAGGAGCCGCAGGTCACTGCCGCCGCGGAGCAAAAGGACGAACTGCCTTTCAACAAGAATTTGTTGCGCAAGGTCGACGAACTGGAGTTGTCGGTTCGCTCCGCCAACTGCCTGAAGAACGACAACATCATCTACATCGGCGATCTTGTCCAGAAGACCGAGGCCGACATGTTGCGCACCCCCAATTTTGGCCGCAAATCCCTGAACGAAATCAAGGAAGTGATAACGCAGATGGGACTGCAATTGGGCATGGAAACCCCCAACTGGCCGCCGGAGAACATCGAGGAACTGGCCAAGAAACTGGAAGATCCCTTTTGAGACATCCTTTTTAAAAAATACCAGTATTGTCACGCCGGCGGCCGGAACGGCTGGCGGCAAAGGCTGAGGAGATGCCGTTATGCGCCACCGTCGGAGCGGCCGCAAGCTGAACCGAACGAGCTCCCACCGTAAGGCCATGTTCGCCAACATGGCGGGATCGTTGCTTGAGCACGAACAGATCACGACCACCTTGCCGAAGGCCAAGGAACTGCGCCGCATCGCCGACAAGATAATCACCCTTGGCAAGCGCGGCAGCTTGCATGCGCGCCGCCAGGTTTTTGCCATTCTCCGCAATGAGGATTTGATCAAAAAACTCTTCGGCCCGCTGGCCGATCGCTATAAAGAACGCAACGGCGGCTACACCCGGGTCCTTAAGGCGGGATTTCGTCGCGGTGACAACGCCCCCATGGCCGTCATCGAACTGGTCGATCGGGACGCCGAGGCCAAAGGCGCCGCCGACAAGGCCCGTGTCGCCGCCGCGCAAGAAGCGACGGCCGAGGCGGAAGCCAAATAACTCCTCCCAACTGCTAGCCGGCGGGGCGTTCGAGCAGTTCCTTGACCTTGTTTATGATTTCGTCGCCTTCCAGTCGCGCAACGCAAGGGAACATGCCCATTTCCGGCGGCTGGACGCAGGCGCCGAGGCATCCCTCGCAGGACATGGAATGGTATAGGAAGTGAGCATTTTCGGGGCTGATGGCGGCATCGTAGGGGACGATCTCGCCGACGAAGGCGGCGCTGGCCAGGCATAAGGTTTTTGCCCCCACCGCTATGCCTAAATGCATCAGGGCGGTGTCGACGGAAACAACCAGATCGGCGGCCCGGAGCAAAGGCACCACCTCTTCGAACGTCGAAGAATCAAAAGTGACCCTGGGGTTTTCCAACAACGCCCGGTATTCCGGGTTGCGGTCCAGGTCTTGCGCCGCTCCCGTCAGGATGACCCGGTAGGCGGCGGGCAGGGAATCGACAATTCGTTGATGAATCGACAACGGGATTTGTTTTCGTTTCACCGCCGAGAAAGGCTGGATCACAACCGCCGGCGCGTTCAAGCGGGCCGGCGGCGGCAAGTGTGTTTCCGCCAGCCGCGCCAGGGGCGGCGGGCCGGTTGTTCCGGTCAACCAATCCGCGAACCGGGACCAGCGGACAACCTTGTCCAGATGGGCCGGCCCGCTGTCGAAAAGCCGGCTGTAAAGGCGGCGGTTGCGGCGCAACGGTGATTCGTACTTGCGCCAGGAGCGCGGTTCCATGGCGGCGCTTTCCGGCGCCCCGCAGGCGGCGGCGAGGACCTCGTCCAAATACGGATGACGAAGGAAGTCGGTAGCCACCAACAAACGGTAATGCGCCTGAAAGAGAGCCTCGCAAACCCGCCGCCGGTAAAAAAGGTCCTTGGCCAGACGCCGGAAATCGACGTCGCGCACGGTGATTTCGGGGGGAAAGAGAAACGCCATTTTGCGGGCGTCGCTGCGCAGCAGCAAGGTGACCGTCTCGCCATTGTGGGCCATTTCCAGAAACCTGGGCAGGACGTAGGCGAAGAGGGCCGTATCACCCAGTCCGCCGCAGGACATCAGCAATACCCCCGATGGGGTGGACGAGCGCGTCCGAAAGCGCCTCCTCAGGCCCTGGTGGAAGTCGAGAAGGTGAAAAAGTTTAAGCATGAAAGTCGCGGACGGCCCCCGCTCAGTAGGCGGCGTAGGATTTTTCCTCAATCAGGCGTGAGCCCAAGAGTTCGTTAATGCCGCGTTTCAGCTCCGCGCGCTTGTCGTTGTTGTGATATACGGCGCGGGCCAGTTCGATAAAGGCAGGACCGAAATCCTTGGCCCGTTCACATTTCCGGATGTCGTCTTCGATCCGCCAAAGGCGGATGTTGATTTCCTTCAACTCCGCTGTCAGTTTGTCCAGTTCCGGCGAGGACGGAATAGCGCCGTCGCGGGCGTCGGCAAGGGCCTCCAAATCGGCGCGGACGTTTTTCAGCTTGCCCGGATCATCCATGCGCTCCAACTTGATTTCGAGGATGGTGATCTTGTCGATCAGTTCGCCTGGGGCGATTTTAACGGAAATGGCCGAAAGCATTTTGTCGCCGCCGATAGGGATCGATTCGCGCGTTCCAATAATGTTTGCGTGGCGACGATAACACAGACCGCCGTTCACGGTCATCAAACGCTGACTTTCCGCTGGTGGTGATTTTTCTATAAAGTCGTCCATGAACTGACTTTTAGGAAACTGCATGACCGCGATTTTGCGGATTTCCTGGGCTGCTGGTGATGAGGAGATCATGAAGAGAACAGGTTTAGTTTCGACAATCTTCGCTGCCGCCGCCGCCTTTTTTGCTGTTGTCATGGCGGGCGGGGCGCTTTCGGCCGAAAAACGGCTGCCTTCGGATCGGCAACAGATCCAACTTTCCCTCGCGCCGCTGGTCCGCAAGGTGGCGCCGGCGGTGGTCAACATTTACACCCGCAAGATCGTTCGCACCCGTCAGTTCGCTCCTCTTTTCGACGACCCATTCTTTCGCCGGTTCTTTGGCGGCCAGTTCGGTCCCGGCCGGCCCCGCGAGCGGATCCAAAATTCCCTTGGCTCCGGCGTCATCGTTCGTTCCGGGGGGCTCATTATCACCAATCAGCACGTTATCGAGGGGGCCGATCAAATCACCGTGGTCCTCGCCGACCGGCGCGAATTCGAGGCCGAGGTTGTCGGCACCGACAAGCGTGTGGACCTTGCTCTTCTGCGCGTCGATGCCAATGGCGAGGCCCTGCCTTTCCTGGAGCTTCGCGATTCGGACGAACTGGAGGTTGGCGATTTGGTTATCGCCATAGGCAATCCCTTCGGCGTCGGCCAGACGGTGACCAGCGGCATCGTCTCGGCCTTGGCCCGCACCCAGGTCGGCACTTCGAACTTCGGTTCCTTCATCCAGACCGACGCCGCCATCAACCCGGGCAATTCCGGCGGCGCCCTGGTCGGCATGGACGGCAAGCTGGCCGGCATCAACACCGCCATCTTTTCGAAAAGCGGCGGTTCGCTTGGCATCGGTTTCGCCATCCCGGCCAACATGGTCCGTTCGGTGATCGCCGGCGTGACCAAAGGCGGACGTCTGGTTCGCCCCTGGCTGGGGGCTTCGGGACAGCCGGTGACGGCGGATCTGGCGACGTCGTTGAACATGTCCCGCCCGGCCGGCGTTCTGATAAACGAAATCCATCCCCGCGGCGCCGCCGCAAAGGCCGGGCTCAAGACCGGCGACGTGTTGTTGTCCATCAACGGCCGAGAGGTCAACGATCCGCGGGCGCTGAAGTTCCGCATCGCCACCCTGGCCGTCGGCGAGACGGCGAAAATCGGCGTCTGGCGTCAAGGGCGGAAGACGTCGTTCACCGTCGATCTCATCGCCCCGCCCGAGGCGCCGCCGCGCGAAACCACGGAACTCAGCGGCTCGCATCCCCTCGCCGGGGCGACGGTGGCCAATATGTCGCCGGCGCTCGCCGACGAACTGGGACTGGATACGTTCGATGGCGGGGTGGTTATTTTGCGGGTTCGCCGCGGCTCCAACGCCAGACGCCTACGTTTCCGGACCGGCGACATGGTGTTGACGGTCAACGGCCAAGCCATCATCTCGGTCCGCCGGCTCAAGGGGCTGGTGGCGGAGCGGATCAATCGCTGGCGCATCACCGTCAAGCGCAACGGCAAAAAACTGAAACTGGTCATCAATCGTTGAGCACTCTGTTCGAAACGCAGGCGCCGCGGCCGCTGGCCGACCGCCTGCGGCCGCAATCCATGGACTTGGTGGTCGGCCAGGACCACCTGCTCGCCGCCGACGCCCCCATCGGCCGGATGCTGGCCACGGGTAAACTCATTTCCATCATCCTTTGGGGACCGCCGGGGTCGGGCAAGACAACCATCGCGCGGCTGTTGGCCGAACAAAGCGAGCTTGCGTTCGAACCCCTGTCGGCGGTTTTTTCCGGCGTCAACGACTTGCGCAAGGTCTTCAAGGCGGCGAAGGAACGGCGCCGGGCAGGGCGGGGAACGCTTTTGTTCATTGACGAGATCCACCGCTTCAACCGCGCCCAGCAGGACGGTTTCCTGCCTTGCGTCGAAGATGGAACGGTGATCCTGGTCGGGGCGACCACCGAAAATCCATCGTTCGAACTGATCGCTCCGCTGTTGTCGCGTTGCCAAGTGCTGGTGTTGAAGCGCCTCGATGATAAGGCCCTGGAGGAGCTTCTCGAACGGGCGGCGGCGGAAATGGGCAAAAGCCTGCCCGTCGACGCCGATGCCCGCGCCGCCCTCCGCGCCATGGCCGATGGCGACGGACGCTATCTGCTCAATATGGCCGAGGCCCTTGCCGAGTTGCCTTCCTCGCCGATCCTCGACAGCGCCGCCCTCGCCAAGGCGGTGCAACGGCGGATGCCCCTTTACGACAAATCCCAGGATGGCCACTACAACCTCGTCAGCGCCCTGCATAAGGCTTTGCGCGGCTCCGACGCGGACGCCGCGCTTTATTGGTTGGCGCGGATGATTGTTGGCGGCGAGGACCCCCATTACATCGCCAGGCGATTGGTGCGATTCGCCTGCGAAGACATAGGCTTGGCCGATCCGGGCGCCTTGGGCCAGGCGATCGACGCCTGGCGGGCCTATGAGCGCTTGGGCTCGCCGGAAGGAGAGTTGGCCTTGGTTCAATGCGCCATCTATCTGGCGACGGCGCCGAAATCCAACGCCGCTTACGTGGCCGAAAAGGCGTCCATGCAAGCGGCCAGGGAGAGCGGTTCCCTGATGCCTCCGAAACACATGCTCAACGCGCCGACGCGGCTGATGAAGGATCTCGGCCATGGCGCCGGTTATCAGTACGATCACCATACCGAGGAAGGTTTTTCCGGCCAGGACTATTTCCCCGAAGGCATGACCCGCCGCCGCTTCTACACCCCCGGAGACAGGGGATTTGAGCGCGAGATCGCCAAAAGGCTGGCCTATTGGGACAAACTGCGGGAGAAAAAACGTTGACCGCCAAGCTTCTCCCTACCACTGCCGCGGAGGAGGGCGGCGCCGGCACCAACGAGGTCGCCGCCGGCGAGGCCGGCATGCGGCTGGACCGCTGGTTCAAGCGCCATTTCCCGCAAGTGACCCACGGCCGTTTGCAGAAATGGCTGCGCACCGGCCAGGTTCGCGTCGACGGCGGGCGGGCGAAGGCGGGCACCCGCCTCGAGGCCGGACAAAGGATGCGTGTGCCGCCGATGAGCGGAGAACGGGAGTTTCCGGCCCATGCGCCGCCGCCCTTGCCGAAGGCAAGCGCCGCCGAGACGGATTTTCTCTTGAGCCTGGTTCTTCACCGCGACGACCATGTCATCGCCATCAACAAGCCGCCGGGACTGGCGGTCCAGGGCGGAACCAAAACCCGCCGCCACCTCGACGCCATGCTCGATTGCCTGCGCTTCGGGTCGGCCGAGCGTCCCCGGCTGGTCCATAGACTGGACAAGGACACTTCCGGCGTGCTGCTGGTCGCCCGGACCGCCGCCGCCGCCGCCAAGCTGACTTCCGCCTTTCGCTCGAAGGCGGCCAGGAAGCTTTACTGGGCGGTGGTGGTGGGGGTGCCCCGGCCCGCCGAGGGGGTTGTCGATTTGAGCTTGTCGAAGCTTGCCGGCAAGCGGGGCGAGCGCATGGTCGGCGGTGGAGGCAAAAAGGCCGTCACCTTCTACCGGGTCGTCGAAAGGGTGGGGAGGAAGGCGGCGTGGCTGGCGCTGGAGCCGAGGACCGGACGGACCCACCAGCTCCGCGTTCACGCCTTGGCCCT
>JAUXMA010000289.1 GCA_030623425.1 Rhodospirillaceae bacterium | reverse complement strand
CTCTTCCTGGCCTGTATGAAAGCCGGGGCCATGGCCGGAGCGAAGCAAATGGTGGAGGGCATTCTTCGGCTCGCCGCGGAAAATCCCGGTCTTCCCGCCTGCCGGGATGCGGCCGAGCGCCTTGCGCCCATTCTCAAGTCGGGGGAGGAGAAATAAACGGCCGGGGCCGCCGCCGATGGAAATCCGGAGCGGGGTTCGGGTGACGGTCATGGCGCCTCGAACAAGCTTATGAACTCGTCGTCTTCAATATCCATGGCAAGGCCTCCCGCAAGCCGGCGCAAGCGAAATCCGTCTCGTCGGGCCGTTTCTCGGCGTAACCGCGATCGACGAACACCGTTCGGCAGCCGGCCCGCTTCCCGGCCTCGATGTCGCTCCACCGGTCGCCGACCATAATGCTGGATACGAGGTCGATGTCAAAATCCACGGCCGCCTCCAGCAACAGGCCGGGGCGCGGCTTGCGGCAGGCGCAGCCATCGCCGTCGTCGTGGGGACAAACCCGGATGGCGGCGAGCCCGAGGCGCCGGCGCAAGGCCTCGTTGATGGCGTCGAGGCGTTGCCGGGTCTGGGTCCCCCTGGCGATGTCCGGCTGGTTGGTGACGCAGATCAGCAGCCAGCCGGCGGCGCCGAGACGACGGCAGGCGTCCTCGGCGCCGGCGAGCAAATGCAAGCCCTCGACCGAAGCCGGCGGATAAGGACGGCCTTCGCGGACGACGGGTCGGTTGAGAACGCCGTCGCGGTCGAGGAACACGGCGCGCCGCGCCCGCTTAGCGGTTGCCGGCACGGACATCTTTGACCAAAGCCTCCAGGGAACGGCGGAGCGCTTGGCGTGACGAATGACGGCACTTCCAGCCCAATTTCCGAATGCGGCCGGTATCGAAGCGGACGACGGGCACGTCGCCCTTCCAGCCGCGTTCGCCGCCGCTGAAACGATATTCGACTCGTTCCGTGCTCAGCCCGGCGCACTCGACGGCAAGATCGGCGATCTCCTTGACGGTGATGTAATCATCGCTCGCCACATTGAAGACGTTGTACTTATCGGCCGAGACCGCGTTGGCTTGCAGCACGGCCGTGACAGCGTCGTCGACATGGATGTAGGATTTGCTCTGGCGGCCATCGCCGAGAATGTCAAGGCGGGTGGCGTCGGCGAGCAGACTGCGAATGAAATCGAAACCGACGCCATGAGTCTGGCGAGCACCGACCACGTTGCCAAACCGAAAGATACAAGCCGAAAGATCGAACATATGGCAATAGGCGGCGATGATCGCCTCGCCCGCCAGCTTGCTGGCGCCATAGGTGGAAATGGGCACCAGCGGCCCGTGGTCTTCGTTGATCTCCAGTTCCCCAAGGTCGCCGTAGATACCGCTCCCCGAGGCGTAAAGGAGGCGCCGGCAGCCGCAAACGCGCATCGCCTCGACAACGTGGTGGGTGAGCGCCGTGCCTTCGTCGAAATCGATCGAGGGTTGGCTCGCGGCCAGCGCTATGTCGGGGTTGGAGGCGAGGTGAAGGACCACGTCGTGGCGGCGCGCCGCCACGGTCAGGCGATCCTGGTCCTTGTCGTCGGCGCGGACCACCTACAGCCAGGAATAACCGAGATGACGCCGATAGTGCCATTCGCGGCCGGAGGAGAAATTATCGTAAAGGGTGACGGCGGCGACGCCGGCATCGGCGAGCAAGCGATCGGTGAAATGGCTGCCAATGAACCCGGCCCCGCCGACGATCAGGTAGCGGGAATGTCCGGCGGTCAACGCATGGACTCCCACTTCGTCTGGGCGGTTTTCAAAGCCGGGTGGCTGACCAGCAGGTGCCAGATCACCGCCGCCAGTCCCTCGCAGTGGGGGGTGATCCGTTGCCGGTTGAGCGGCGGGATGACGACGCAGACATCGGCGGCCTGGGCCGTAAAGCCGTCCTCGGAACCGACAACCCCATAGATCCCGGCGCCGGCCTTCTTGGCGAGCTCGAGGGCGCGGACAAGGTTGACGGAAATGTTTTTCTCCCTGTTGCCGCCGCCGACCGAAAACACCAGCACCGCGTCCATGGCGTTCAGGCGCGATCCCTTCAGCCACTCGGCGAAGACCGATTCCCATCCCTCGTCGTTGGTCCGCGCGGTCAGTTCGGAGACGTTGTCGGTCGGGGTATAGGCCTCGAACCCGCAAATCTTGCGGAAATCATTGACGGCATGGCTGGCATGGCCGGCGGAGCCGCCGACGCCAAGGATGAAAAGCCTGCCGCCGCGGTCACGGACCGCCGCCAGGCCCCGCGCCATTTCCTCGATCTTGGAGCGGTCGATGGCGGCGATGATGGCCATCGTTTCCTCAAGGTAGCGATCAACGAATTGGGCCATTCGGCCATCATATTCGGTTTCGCCATCCGCCGCCACCAAGGGCGTATCAAGCGATATCGCGTCCGCCTGAAAGTCATGACAACGCTGGTTCTGGCCGGTATCGTAAGCCTGCGGCAGGGCGCTAAGCTAAGCTCAGCTCAACGGACGGTTCTGATAACGTCGTTCCCGATCTCAACGAAAATGCGTCGGTCCGATTTTTGTGACGCTATTTGCCATTCATGTTCTATTAAAGACATTGCCTCTCTAACACGTTCAGCAGCCCGTGTTTCGCGGCAAGATAACTTGATAAGGCTCAGGCGACGGAACCGTCGTTGCCCGACGCCCCGTCGCTGAGCTATCTTCCGCATATCACCATCCAATGCGACCAAGATCGCATCGTTTCCCTCCGAAACAGCGCAAACGAGCTGATCCGGAGAACCCGGAACAGTTGCCTCATTGAAGTAAATGACATGATGACCGGCGTCGTCGAAACACTTACCAACAGACACCGGCACGCCTTCATCAAGAAACAGCTTTAAAACGGGACGGTCCCCGCTCACGCAGCTAAACCACCATCCTTATGT
>JAUXMA010000246.1 GCA_030623425.1 Rhodospirillaceae bacterium | reverse complement strand
TCGCCCCCAGCCCCTATCTGACGCTGTCGGTCCACCTGGACGGAAACCGGGACCACCACGACCGGGCGGTTGACCAGCCGGGCGTTTACGACCTTGCCGTCGCCGCCATCCGCGCGGCGCGTTGCCGCGGTTTCCGGGTGACGGTGAACTGCACCCTCTTCGACACCGCCGACGCCGCCGACATGGCCGACTTTTTCACCTTTGTCTGCAATGATCTGAATGTGGAAAGCATCACAGTGGCGCCGGGCTACGCTTACGAGCGCGCCCCCGTCCGGGAACATTTTCTGACACGGTCTCGAACCAAGGAGTTTTTCCACGACCTGTTCAGAAGAGGCAAAGGGCGCAATTGGCGTTTCAACCATTCCGCCCTGTACCTGGATTTTCTCGCCGGCAACCAGCAATACCAGTGCACCCCATGGGGCAGTCCGACGCGCAATATCTTCGGCTGGCAGCTTCCCTGTTACCTGTTGGGCGAGGGATATGCCGAAACCTTCAAGGAATTGATGGAAAACACCGAGTGGAACAATTACGGCACCGGCAACTATGAAAAATGCGCCGATTGCATGGTCCATTGCGGTTACGAGCCCACCGCCGTCGTCGATACCGTGGCCCGTCCCTGGAAAGCCCTGAAAGTCGCTTGGCGGGGCCTGGAAACGGTTGAACCCATGGCCCCCGAACTGTCTCTAGAGAACCAACGCCCGGCCGCGTTTGCTTTCGCGGAATCATCCGAAAAGCTAACCGAAGCCGAATCCGGGACCGGCGAGCAAAGCGACGCGGCGTAAGGTGGCGATCGCTTTTCGGCTGTCCCCCGCCAAGGCGATCAGGGCCGGCAAGGCGCGCGGCCGCAAGGCCAGGGCGGCGAGCAGCGACAGCGGGCGGCTTCGACCGTTTTCGCCCACCCCCTTATTGACGATCCATTCGGGTACGGTCCGGTCGTAGGCGTCGGCGACGGCGCGCACCACCAGGAACGGAACACCGGATGCCGAGGCGAGATCGGCAACGGCATGGCTTTCCATATCGACGGCGACGGCGCCGGTGGATTCCCTTAAAGCCCGTTTTGCGGTCGTCGTCGTCACCGCTTGATCGCTTCCGGCCAACGACGAAACGTTGATGTCGATTCTCTTGGCCAGTTTGGCATGGAGCCCGTTCAGCCAGGCCGCGTCGGGGATAAACCGTCTGCCGTCGGCGGCGACCACCTCCTTAGGAATGATCAGGGCGCCAGCCGTGAGAGCGGGTGCGATTCCACCCGCCAAGCCGAAACTGAGCAACCCCCGGCAGCCTTGCAGGAGCAATTCCCGGGCCGCATCGCGGGCGGCGGCGGCATTGGCCCCGACGCTGCGGACCAGGGGTCTTCGGTCGACGGGAAAAACGCGCAAGCAATCGGCCTCGCGGAGCATGCCGGTAATGATGCCGAGGCGCTGCAATCACATACCAAATTTGGGAAGTTTGCCATCGCCCCGCGTCAGGTTGCGATAGCGAGCCAACGCCCACAAGGGGAAGTATGAGCTGTAGCCGTGATAGCGGAGATAAAAGATGCGCGGGAAACCGACGGCATTGAAATATTTTTCATGCCAATTTCCGCCGCTACGCTGGGCCTTGAGCAAGAAATCGATTCCCCGGCGAACGTATTTGCCGTTCACTTCGCCCGCCGCCATCAACCCGAGGAGCGCCCAGGAGGTCTGCGAAGGAGTGCTCTCCTTGACCTCGTCGCGGCGGTGTTGCCAGTAGCTGGCGCAGTCCTCGCCCCAGCCGCCATCGGTTCTCTGCCGGGATTTCAGCCAGTCCACGGCCTTGCGGACGTAAGCCGCCTGCATGTCCTCGCCGCTCGCCTTGAGAGCACAAAGCACCGACCATGTGCCGTAGACGTAATTGTTGCCCCAGCGGCCGAACCAGGAACCGTCATCTTCTTGTTCCCGGCGCAGGAATTCGTATCCCCTGGCAACGGCGGGATGATCCATGTCGTAGCCCAGTTGGGCCAGCATGCCGATGCAGCGGGCGCTGACGTCCGCCGTCGGTGGATCCAAGAGGGCGCCGTGATCGGCGAAGGGAATGTGCTGGAGAAAGTAATATTCGTTGTCGGCGTCAAAGGCGCCCCAACCGCCGTTCCGGCATTGCATGCCCAAGATCCATTCGGTAGCCCGTTGAATGGCCTCGCGATCGGCGTCCCCGCGCGCCCGCGACATCGCCATCACCACGACGGCGGTGTCGTCAACATCCGGATAATGGTCGTTCCGGTATTGGAAAGCCCAACCGCCGGGCCTGATGTGGCCGCGGTTGGCTCCCCAATCGCCCATAACGTCGAGAATCTGCCGCCCGCGCAACCATTCATTGGCCTTTTCCACGACCGGATCGTCACCGGCAAACCCGGCTTCCATCAAAGCATGAATGGCGAGGCTCGTATCCCAGACGGGCGAAAGACAAGGCTGGCAGTAACCCATACCGTCCTTGAAAATCAGCAATTTGGCGATGGCTTTGCGGGCGGTGACGAAATCGGGATGATCACGGGCCATGCCGATGGCATCGAAAGCCATGACGGTGTTGGCCATGGCCGGGAAAATGCCGCCCAATCCGTCCTCGCCGTTGAGCCGTTCCTTGATGAAGGCCATGCCCCGATCGAGGGCGCGATTCTCCAGGAACTTGGGAAAGAAAGGCACAACCAGGCGGGCCATCCGGTCGACAAATATCATCATCGTGCCCAGCCAATGGCCGGTGGGATTGGCGAGATAGTTCCTTACCTTTTCCGCCGGGACGACGAAGAGTTCCCCGATATCGATATTTTTTGGATTACGCGCCATGGGCTTGAGCGCCGCCAGAATCATCAGCGGCACCATCACGGTGCGCGACCAGTAAGACACCTTGTCGATGTGGAAAGGCGCCCATTTTGGCAACAACAGCGCCTCCACCCTGAACACCGGCACGGCGCGCCATGGCATCTGCCCGAACAGAGCCAAGGCGTAACGCGTGAAAACGTTGCATTTCGCTGCCCCGCCGTGAGCCAGAACGGCCTCGCGCGCCCGCGCCATGTGAGGGGCGTCGATGTCCTCTCCGGCCAGTTTGAGGGCGAAATAGGCTTTCACCGAAGCACTGATGTTGAAATCGCCGCCGTGGTAAAGGGACCAGCCGCCGTGGTCCGCTTGGATGGAACGAAGATAGGTTGCCAGTTTCGTCTCGGTTTCGCCCTCGACTTGGTCCAGGAAATGGTTAAGGAGAATGTATTCGGCCGGGATGGTGGCGTCGGCCTCCAATTCGAAGGCCCAATGACCGTCACTGGCCTGCCGGGAGACGAGCCAATCCGAAGTCTCTTCGACGACCTTCTCTATGGGATCTTCCGCAGACGCTTCGGGCGCCTCTGGGGGACGCGCCAACCTGTCCAATATGCTCGTTACGTTGGTCATGAAAAGCCCCCCCTGATCGGATGCG
>JAUXMA010000282.1 GCA_030623425.1 Rhodospirillaceae bacterium | reverse complement strand
TCGGAAAGGCTTGCCGATGGGCAGGCATCGCCTGCGCCCCTTTCGGGGACTTACGCGGCGCCACTGGCGCCACGGTTCCCCTCAAGCCTACCGAGGGGACGGGAAAAGCGATCGTAGGGGTGCAATTTAGGTGATACAGGCCACTAGCGGTCCAAGAGCGGCCTCGCCGGCAGGCCTCGGGGCTTCAGGAGCGTGCGGGAAAGGAGCTTAACGGAAATTGGCGGATGATTGACCTTTACACTTTCGGGACGCCCAACGGCAGGAAGGTTTCGATCATGTTGGAAGAGGTGGGCCTCGCTTATCGGGTCCATGTCGTCGACATCGGCGTTGGCGAACAATTCCAACCGGAATTCACCGCCATCAGCCCAAGCAGCAAAATTCCCGCCATCGTCGATGCCGACGGCCCCGATGGCAAGTCCCTGGCGATGTTCGAGTCGGGGGCTATCCTGATCTATTTGGCGGAAAAAACGCAAAGCCCCCTTTTGCCAACGGAACCCCGCGCCCGTTACGGCGTCATCCAGTGGTTGATGTTCCAGATGGGAGGGGTCGGGCCGATGTTCGGCCAGGCCAACCATTTCCTGAAGTTCGCCAAGGAGGACGTGCCTTACGGCAAGCAACGCTACACGGCCGAGACGCGGCGGCTTTACGGAATCATGGACAGACGCCTCGCCGATCACCCTTACTTGGCGGGCGGGGACTATTCCATCGCCGACATCGCCGGCTTTCCCTGGGTGGCGCGTTTCGATTACCATAAAGTTGATCTGAATGACTTTCCGCTGGTTAAATCATGGTTCGATGCCTTATCGGAACGTCCGGCGGTGCAAAAAGGGATGACGGTGCCCGAATAGGAGAAAACAGGAATGCGCCTGCTTGAAGACGAATCGGTCGTCAAAGTGCGTCAAGCGCTAAACGATAGTGGGTTAAGCGATCAACTGATCGAACTCGAGGTATCGGCCGCCGACACCGAAAAAGCCGCCGTGGCCATCGGCACGGAAACGGGAGCTATCATCAAGTCAATGATTTTCCTCATCGGCGAGCAGCCGGTGCTGGCCCTCGTCGCCGGCGATCGCAGGTGCAAGGAGGACGCTCTGCCGCGGGCCTTGAACCTGACGGGCGAGGTCAGGAAGGCGGCCGCCGACGAAGTTTTGGCCGCCACCGGTTTCGTCGTCGGTGGCGTCGCCCCCATTGCCCTGGCTTTGCAACTGCCGACGGCGATCGACGTCGGCCTCAAGCGTTTCAAGACGCTCTACGCCGCCGCCGGTCATCCCCGGTGCGTTTTCCCGATCACCGTCGCCGAATTGAAAAAGCTGACCGCCGGCATTGTCTCCTATAACATCGCCGAGCCCGCCTGATTGACAGGTTTTTCGGGATGGGTGTAGAAAACCGAAGACGGCCGTGAAACAACAGAGCCGATAACATCAAAAGCCAGGACAGGTGGCCGAGCGGCTGAAGGCGCTCCCCTGCTAAGGGAGTATGGGTTAACAGCCCATCGTGGGTTCGAATCCCACCCTGTCCGCCAATACCCCCGGGAAACATGAGGTTTTTTGGGGTTTTGGCATCGATCACCAGGTTCGGAATTCGAAGTTTCAACACCGTTAAAACCGGAACAAACCGGAACGTGACACAAAAATTGGCACGAATAAGACACGCCCGTGCCCTTTTGTTCGCGGGCGGCCTGGCCTCCGTCTTGTCAAGCGCAGCGGTCTGGGCCGACGCCGTCGCAGACCTGGCGGACGTTCCTCGACAACCACGTGGGCTGTCTCGTTTCGATCGATTTCTTTGTGGTGTCGTTCCTCAAAACCTCGTCGGCCGCGGAAAACCTGGCATTTCAGCCCATTGCCGGCTATCCATGCGGCAATGAGAGCCGATGAGCTCCTTGAAGCAGGCGATATGGACGGCAAGGCTATGTGGGTGCGGATTATGAAAGCGGTGGAGGAGTTGCTTTCGGATAACTGGTAGCCGAGTCTGTCGAAAAACTCCGTTTAGAAGCCGTTTTGGGCCGAATCAGTTGATATCGCAAAACCGGTCACTTTCTAAGCTATTGTTTTAATTGACATCGAATTGTCCTTAGCACACTAAGCCATGCTAATTTTGGACGGCGGAATAGTCTTTCAAAAGCCTCAGCCACAAGGAGACATGGTCGCACATCATGAGCGGTGCTAAACTGGCCCCAATCTCATGACAAATTGGAGGCTGCCATGGAATGGACGGGCGGCTATTCGTGCGGTTCCGTACGCTATCGTCCGGCCCACTGATTCTCACCCATAGAGCGACCTGGCATTGAGGGCAACGTCATGAAAACGATCATCGAGCCCTTTCGCATCAAATCGGTCGAGCCGATTAAAATGACCACCGGCGAAGAGAGGAAGCGATATATCGAAGAGGCAAATTACAACCTCTTTGCGCTCGCCGCCGAAAACGTTTTGATCGATCTGCTTACCGACTCGGGCACATCCAGCATGAGTGCGCAGCAATGGGCCGGTATAATGCGCGGCGATGAATCGTATGCGGGAAGCCCTTCCTTCGCCCGGTTTGAGGCGGCGGTGCGGCGCCTCATGTCGTTCAAGTACATCATTCCTACCCATCAGGGACGAGCCGCCGAAAGAATTTTGTTTTCGGTCGCAACGGCGGCGGGCCAATTCGTTCCCAATAACACGCACTTCGATACGACACGGGCCAATATCGAAGCGCAGGGAGCGCTACCGGTAGATCTGGTGATCGAAGAAGCGAAGCACCCGGAAGTGGAGCATCCTTTCAAAGGCAATATGGACGTAGAGCGTCTGGAAAAGTTCATAAAAAAAAGGGGACGGGAAAATATTCCGCTTTGCATGATCACCGTGACCAACAATTCCGGCGGTGGCCAACCCGTTTCCATGGAAAACATTCGCCAGACGAAAGAGGTATGCGACCGGTATGGCATCCCTTTGTTCATCGATGCCTGTCGGTTTGCAGAAAATGCCTATTTCATCAAGCTGCGGGAACCCGGCTATCAGGACAAATCCATCGTCGAAATCGTGCGCGAAACGTTCT
>JAUXMA010000386.1 GCA_030623425.1 Rhodospirillaceae bacterium | reverse complement strand
GGGCGCCGGTATCATGCTCGACAAGTGGTTGGAGACGGCGCCGTTGTTTTTGGTGGTTTTTTTGTTCCTCGGCGCCGGCGCCGGGATTTTCAACGTCTATCGCCTGGGCAGCGGCATCGGGCTGGCGGTCGGCTACCAGAAGCCCTCAAATGGGACGCCGAGCATAAAGAACGAAAATAACGAAAATAATGAAAATAAAGACGACTAGGGCCTAAGGGCCCGAGATCGGCAAGAGGGCGAAGAAAAACGTGGCCAGTCCATTAAAACAATTCGAAATCCAGACGTTGGTGCCCATCAAGGTCGGCGGGATCGATGTTTCCTTCACCAATTCCAGCTTGTTCATGACCGCCGCGATCATCGCCATCACCTTGTTCCTGACGCTGAGCACGCGGCGCCGCGCCCTGGTGCCGGGACGCTGGCAGTCGCTGGCCGAAATCTTTTACGAATTCATCGCCGGGATGATACGCGACAACGTTGGACCGGAAGGACGCAAGTATTTCCCTTTTATCTTCACGCTTTTCATGTTCATCCTGTTCGGCAACCTGATCGGCCTGATCCCTTACAGCTTCACATTCACCAGTCATATCATCGTCACTTTCGGGATAGCCATGGCCGTTTTTGTCGGCGTCACCATCATTGGCTTCATCAAGCACGGGTGGCGGTTTTTCGGGCTGCTTCTTCCCCAAGGCGTGCCCTGGTACATCGCCCCGCTGCTGGTTCCCATCTAACTTTTGTCGTATTTCACCCGCCCCGTGAGCCTGTCGTTGCGGCTTTTCGCCAACATGACGGCGGGTCACACCATGTTGAAGGTCTTTGCCGGTTTCGTGGCGGCGATTGGAATGTTCGGTTTCGTTCCGCTCATTTTCGTCGCCGCTTTAACGGGTCTCGAATTCTTGATAGCTTGCCTCCAGGCATATGTGTTCACCATCCTTTCTTGCATCTACCTCAACGATGCTCTTCACATGCATTGAGAGAGGTTATCGGGATGGATTTGTTCTTCCCCGCTCATGTCATTCGCCAACAACAATGGAAGGAAATCTTGCCATGGAAGTAGAGGCAGCAAAGTTAATTGGCGCCGGTCTTGCCGTGATCGGGCTGGGCGGCGTGGGCGCCGGTATCGGCAATATCTTTTCGTCAATGATTTCGTCGGTAGCCCGCAATCCGGCGGCGGCGCCGAACGTACAGTTGTTCATGTGGGTCGGTTTCGCGTTGGTCGAGGCGGTGGCCCTGTACGCTCTCGTCGTCGCATTGGTGATCCTCTTCGTCTTTTAGCGGCGAGCCGGAAACCCGGCCGCCATCGGGTCTAAGCATTCCTGGAAAACACGATGCCGCAATTCGATCCAACCATGTTTGCAACCCAGTTGGTCTGGCTGGCGATTACTTTTTCCATACTTTTATTGCTGATGAAGAAGGTGGCCTTGCCGAGAATCAGCCAGGTGCTGAATGAACGCAAGTACAAGAACGAGGAAAACCTGGAAAAAGCCGAACAGCTGAAAAACGAAGCCGAAACCGCCGCCGAAGCCTACGAGAACACAATGGCCGAGGCCCGTGACAAGGCGCGCGACGCTTTACGAGAGGTCCGCGAACGGATGGCCAAGGAAACGGAGATGCGTCACCGGGAACTCGCCGAGCGGCTTGCCGCCGAGATCAAGACCACCGAAGCACGCATCGCCGTGGCCAAGGACAAAGCCGTCGCCGGAATC
>JAUXMA010000380.1 GCA_030623425.1 Rhodospirillaceae bacterium | reverse complement strand
CGCCCTCGAAACGCCCTTGCCGGGGATCGAAACGCACGGAGTGGACGCCGCCGAAAAAAAGGTTCGTTCCCGGCCACAGCTTGTGACTGGGAAAGGCCTTGAGCAGGGCCTTGACCTGGCTTTTCCGGAATCCGGACTCGATGCTGAGCAGCCCGTTCTCGAAATGGATGCGCGGGCTTGTCACCGCCTCTTCAACGGACATGCCGAATTCCAGCAGGTTGAGGATCACCTGCAGAACGGCGGTGCGGATGCGGTTGGACCCGCCCGAGCCGAAGACCGCCATGCCGCCGCCGGGATCGACCAGCAGGCAAGGCGCCATCATCGAACTCATCCGCGTATCCTCCGGCCATTGGTGGAAGCCCGAGGGGTTGATGTCTTCCTCGCCCAACATGTTGTTCATCATGATGCCGGTGCCGGGAACGATGTAGCCGGACCCCTCGCCGTTGGAAAGCGACAAGGCGGCGGCGTTGCCTCTGGCGTCGATGACGCTGATGTGGGTTGTGCCGCGGCAAGCCGCCGGCCGGCCCAGAACCAGGCGGCGGTAGGTTTCGAGAAACTCGGGGTTCAGCAAGGTTTCGGCGGCGTCCTCGGAGTCCGCCTCGTTGAGGCGGCTGTCGATCCTGGCCTTGTTGGTGAGCATCATGGCGGTGGCCAGGCGTTCGAGATGCCGGGCCGAGCCGAAACCGGCGGATTTCAATCCCGCCTTCTTGAGCAGTTCCAAGGCGAAGGCGACGAGGATGCCCCCCGTTGACGGCGGCGGATTGGCGAACAGGCGGGCGCCGCCGTGGGCAAGCTCCAGCGGCCGGCGCACCATTACCCGGTAGTCCCGCAAATCCTCGTCCCCCAGGGCGCCGCCGCCGTGACGGCAGTCGCCGGCGATGCGCCGCGCGATCTCGCCCCGGTAGAACAGGTCCTCGCCTTCCGTGGCCAGGGCCTGCAAGGTGGCGGCGAAATCAGGCAGGGTGAACGGCTCGCCCTCGCCGATCGGCCTGCCGGGGTTTCGACGGCTGCCGTAGACGGCGCGGCAGGCGGCGTTGACGGTGTAGATCTTGTCGACGACGCCGAAGATGTAGGCCTGCAGGCGGTTCACCCGGACGCCGTTCCGGGCCAGCGCCACCGCCGGCTCGATGATGCGCGCCATCGGCATGGAGGCGAGGTCGCCGTGCACCCGGAACAGGCCCTTGACCGTGCCCGGCGTCGCTATCGAAGCCATGCCGATATGGAACTCCTGCTGGGCGGTTCCGAAGTCGGCGAGGATCGGGAAAAAATCGCCGTCGCGAACGGGCAACCGCCGCTTCGGGGTGTGGGCGAAAAAGTCATAGACAAGCGTTTGCCCGTCCCGTTGGCGCGGGCGGGCGAGCAGGAAACCGCCGCCGCCAAGCGAGGTCAGCACCGGCTCCGCCACCACCGCCGCCAACAGGCCGGCCAACACCGCGTCGAAGGCGTTGCCGCCCTCGCCCAGGATGGCGGCGGCGGCGGCGGCGGTCTCGGGATGGCCGGCGGCGATGGCGCCTTTCGCTTGCATGGCCTCATTGTCGCCGCGAAATCCCAGGAAGGGAAGGCCTTGGCGGGTAAATTCGGTGACAGCATACTAATTTCCAGGGAAAATGGGAAATTAGTATGCTGTCACCGAATTTCTCATCGCCGCGGGAACCAGAAGCCGAGCAGGACGAGCGCCACGTAGGGCGCCCCGCCGCCGGCACCCAACGGCATCAAGAGATCGAAAGCGAAGATCAAGGCGGCGACGGCGGCGCCCAGGAGCATCTGTTTGAATAACGTCTTATCGTCGGCCGCCTTCATCACCGATTTCCCTGTTTTCTAGACAACATCGAACCTCCTGGATGCTTGCCGCCTAAATCTCG
>JAUXMA010000363.1 GCA_030623425.1 Rhodospirillaceae bacterium | reverse complement strand
TGGCTCGACGGCGCGCCCCTGCTCCGTTTCGTCGAAGAGCACGGCGAAAGCCGCAACGCCGTCGCCCGGAACATGTTCCGCGCCTGGTACGTGCCGTTCTATTTCTACGGCGTCATCCACGGC
This sequence comes from Rhodospirillaceae bacterium, assembly GCA_030623425.1. Lineage (GTDB taxonomy): Bacteria > Pseudomonadota > Alphaproteobacteria > Rhodospirillales > 2-02-FULL-58-16. The sequence continues at coordinate 1,976 of JAUXMA010000363.1, read as the reverse complement.
GACCCGCACCTGGGCAACTACACGATCAGGCCGGACGCCACCATCAACCTGCTGGACTTCGGCTGCATCCGCGTGTTCAAGCCGAATTTCATGCGCGCCGTCATCGACCTGTACAAGGCCCTGCGCGACGGCGACGAGGCGCTGGCCGTCCATGCATACGAGACCTGGGGCTTCACCGGCCTGGACCGCCAGGTCATCGACGTGCTCAACCAATGGGCCCGCTATGTGTACGGGCCGTTGTTGCAGGACAAGGTGCGGCCGATCCAGGAAAAGACCGGGACCATGTACGGCGCCGAGGTGGCAGCCAAGGTCCACGCCGAGCTGCGCCGCCTCGGCGGGGTCACGCCGCCCCGGGAATTCGTCCTCATGGACCGTGCCGCCATCGGCCTGGGATCGGTGTTCATGCACCTGAAGGCGGAGATCAACTGGCACCGCCTGTTCCACGACCTCATCGACCGGTTCGACGAAGCCGACCTTGGCCGGCGCCAGGAAAAAGCCCTGAAGGCGGCCGGGATTGCGCCGTCGGATTAGACCAGGCTGTCCACTCGTAATCGCGCCGCCGGATGCGGATGTCTGCCGGTACCGTTGATAAACTCGGCTATGAGGCCGTTTTGATTGTCAGGTTTTGGTAGGAGCGGACCTACCTGTCATGGTCCGTGAAAAAATCCGTCCAGGTCGTGTACTCGTAAACGAGAGTTGGGTCAGCGGCGGGGCGCCGATGTCGGCTTTAGGGCCAACACAGGTCGCAAATCCGCGCATTCGGGCACTTCCGCCTGTAGCCATGTGTGGACGGCGCCCAAAGTTTGCCTGGAAAATGCAGGGTTCAATTTTCCCCGCCCGCCACCAACTTTATTTGCTGCTCCATTGCGCTGGAGTGGCAATCCGTCGTTAGCGTGATGCGCCCGTTTGATCCGGTTAGCTAGATTCAGCATCGAACTCACGCCCCGTGATGGAGAGAAAATTCCAAACGAATTCCGCAAAAGAACGTACGATTTCCAATCGATAGTGCTCTCTTTCGAGCCTCATCAGAACGATTTCGGCTTTGTCCAGGATGGTTCGGGCGCAGCCGCCAATCGGCAAACTGTCAAGGTCGAGCGGACAGCCCGAGTTCAACACCAATGCCGCCGCCGGACCGGAAACGTCGATCCCGACAGTGCGGTGGCCGACATCGACGAGACTATGGGTGGTTTGTTCACTTAACTCTGCGAAACGAGTCGCGATTCCTTCTCGCTCGGATTCCGGCGCCATCAAAAGCCACTCATCCGGCCCCAGGCAAAGCGCGGTCTTCCCAGCGGTTGATGACGTCTCGCCAATCTTCGAGGGAATATCCTGCCGAAAAGCCTCGACTGCTTTTGCCAGGTGGTCCTTGGAAATGCGCAAACTGAGACGGGCGCAATCGCCCGTGGGGCGCATGAGCAGTTTTGGCCCTGATCCGGCGGTAAAAACCGCGCCATCGAGCGGATCGAAAGGGTTATGAATAACGTCGAATTCCTCAGACATTCAGGCGCTCCCCCTCGGGATCATAGAAGACGGGTCCGACAACCCGTAGCAGGTGAATACCGTCAGGCATGGGAACGTAAAGTTCTGCGCCCATTCGCGCCCGCCCGCCTTCGACAACGGCCAAGGCAATAGAACGGTGCAGGGTTTCGCTCCAATATGAGGAGGTGACGTGGCCGACCGTTTTCATCGGTGGCGACAGTGTTTTCTTAGCGACGATTTGCGCCCCTTCCTCAAGGACGTATTTTGGATCGTCGGTCAGCAATCCGACCAGTTGTTTACGGTTCGAAACCAGCATATCGGGGCGTTCCAATGAACGCTTGCCGACAAAATCAGGCTTTTTCTTACCGATCGCCCACGCCATCCCCACATCGTCGGGCGTTTGCGTGCCATCTGTTTCCTGACCGACGATGATATAGCCCTTTTCGGCTCTGAGGACATGCAGGGCCTCCGTGCCATAGGGCACGATATCGACCTTG
>JAUXMA010000117.1 GCA_030623425.1 Rhodospirillaceae bacterium | reverse complement strand
GCCAAGCAACGTCCGGCGAAGCCTGACACGGCTACCGACATGAACGTCTACAGGTCTTGGGATGCCGAGCGGCCATCCGTCATGCCGTGTTTTGCGGGCGGATGAACGGCCCTTGCGTTTGCTAGAGATTTTTTTGCTGATCATGTTTGCTAATGATTTTCCGAGCTGGAGAGGTAAGATTTTGCTACCGCGAGATGATCAAAAATAGCAAAGCGGCGGATCAACCAATTATCCAACCCCACACCGATTTATACCGATATGATAATTCGTAATATGAGGGTGCATACCAATGTTTGCAAGATAAATGTGAGGATATGGTTGCAACGTCAGTTAGCGCGTCAACTTAAATTACCATCGTCCGGGGATCGCCACAACCCGCCGGCCGCCACCACGGCGAGGAGCCCCAACAGAATCCAGTCGCCGATGCGGCCATAAAGGGTGAGCCCTGGCAAATGAGCGGGCAGGCCGCTGTCAATCACACCCCGGCGGCCGAGATCCAAACGCTTCAGCGTTCGCCCGTAGGCGTCGATCACCGCCGAGATTCCGGTATTGGCCACCCGAACCATGGGCAGTCCTTCCTCCACCGCCCGCAAGCGGGCGGCGGCGAAATGCTGATAAGGTCCCGAGGAGCGGCCAAACCAACCGTCGTTGGTGATGTTCAAAAGCCAATGGGCGCGGTCGTTCCTGCCCGTCACCCGGCCGGGGAAAATGACCTCGTAGCAGATCAGTGGACTGACCGGCGGCAGTCCCTTGAGGCGCAAGGTCCGAAGCCCCGCTCCCGACGAAAAGTCCCTGCTTCCGACGGCGATCTTGGCGATGTTGAGAACCCGGCGGAACGGCACGTACTCGCCGAAAGGGACCAAGTGGAACTTGTCATAGGTCCCGACAATCCGGCCTGTCGCGTCGATGGCGTGAAGGCTGTTCCAGACCCGCGAGGACGAATCCATCCGCGGCGCCCCGGTGATCACCAAGCCGTCCGGCGGCGCCGCCGCCGCGACCATGGCCAGCCGCCGCGGATCGCCGGCAAGAAAAAACGGCACCGCCGTTTCCGGCCAAATGACGTGGGTCGGCGCCGCCGCCGCGGTGTCCCGGCCGGCCGGCCGGATGCTCATCCGCAATTGCCGGAGCAGGTGTTTCTCGCGCAGATGAGGCAACCATTTCAGCTTCTGCTCGATATTTGGCTGCACCAGGCGCAGCCGCACCCCCGGCACCATATCTTCCTTGGCTCCGGCCAAGCGCAGCATCCCCGCGCCCCACGCCAGGCCGAGGACGGCGAAAACGGCGATGACGGGCATGGTTCGCCGGCGGAACGCCGGACGACCACCGCCATCGGTCAGGACCGCTGGCATCGCCGCCGCCGCCACGGTCAACAGACTGAGACCGTGGACGCCGGCCAAGGCGGCAAACTGGAGCATGCCATCGGAAACCACCCAGGCCGTACCCACCAGGTTCCAGGGAAAACCGGTGAAGATCCAGGTTCTGATCCAATCGAACGCTACCCATGTGGCGGCGAACAGGAGAATTCGCCGAGGGCCCTCGACCCGGAGGGCGCTGGACAAGAGCAAGGCCAGTGCCGGGAAAACGGCCATCGCGCCCGCCAGGCCAACAAGGGCGAAAGGAATCATCCATGCGAACTGCTCCGGTTTGGTCAGCAGGGCAAATGAGATCCAGTAAAGGCCGGCGGCGAAATAGCCGAATCCGAACCACCAGCCGGTGGCAAAAGCGGCTCGCCAGCCGGGTTTGCCATCGGCCAGCCAGACCAGGCCGGAAAAAGCCGGCACCAAAAGGATCAGGAAGTGCACGGGCGGAAGGGCGGCGACCGCCATGACCCCAAGCGTCGCCGCCAGGGCTCGGCGCCGCCAACCGGTAAGGGAAGTAGCGTACCCGTGAATTCGCCTTAGGATGCTTATGGTGGTCAACCGCCTCAAGGCAACGGCGTCGGATCGCGGCCGCGCACGCGCAAGCGCTTGATGCGACGGGGGTCGGCCTCCAACACCTCGAATTCCAGGCCCGACGGATGGCTAATCAGTTCGCCGCGGGTGGGCACCCGGCCGGCAAGCAGGAAGACAAGCCCGCCCAGGGTGCTGATCTCCTCGCGCTCCTCCTCGGTGACGAACGAACCGAGCATCCGTTCCAGGGATTCGAGGCTGGCGCGAGCGTTGGCATCGATGGCGCCGTCCGGGCGCTGGGTCAGGTCCGGTTCGTCGCCGCGGTCGTGTTCGTCCTCGATCTCGCCGACGATTTCCTCGACCAGGTCCTCGATGGTAACAAGCCCGTCGACACCGCCGAACTCGTCCACCACCAGCGCCATGTGGCAGCGCTTGACCCGCATCTCCAAAAGCAGCTCCAGAACCAGCATGGAAGGCGACACGAACAGCACCTTGCGCTGAATCTTCGACAGCGAGAAAGCATCGTCTTCGCCCCGCCACGCCAATACGTCCCTGATGTGAACCATGCCGAGGGCGTCGTCCAAGGTGTTCCGGTATAAGGGCAGGCGCGAATGGCCTCCCTTGGTCATCAACTCGATGACCTCCGACAAATCGGCTCCGCTCTCGATGGCGACGATATCGGCGCGCGGCACCATGACATCGTGAATGGTGCGATCCTGAAGGTCCAGGACGTTGGACAGGAGGGCCCGCTGATCGGCGTCGATGGGGGCTTCGGCATCCATGTGCTCGTCGCGTTGCTCGATCAACTCGGCCAGGACATCGCGGGCTGAATTCTCTTCGTTGTTATGGCCAAACAACCCGCGCAGCCATCCGCTCAAGGAACCCGGACGTGAAGAATCGTCGTTGTCGGCGGCGTCGGCGGAAGGCCGGCTGGGCGATCGGTCGTTCATGGCGCGGTCATTTGCGGTCCGGTTGGCGATATGGATCGGCTATTCCAAGGCTCAGCAGCGCTTGGACTTCCACTCGTTGCATCCGTTCGGATTGTGCATCCGTCCGATGGTCGTATCCCAGAAGGTGCAGCATGCCATGCGCCACCAGATGGCATAAATGGTCCGCCAAGTTTCCGCCCTCGTCCCCGGCTTCGGCGGCGGCGGTCTCAAAGGCAATGATGACATCGCCCAAAAGTACCGGCACGCCATCCGGCTGACGGCAAGAACCATCCTTGCCATCGGCAAAGGCGAATGAAAGGACATTGGTGGGCCGGTCATGTCCCCGGTAGTCCCGGTTAAGGACTTGGACCAAGGCGTCGTCGGCGAGGACCAAACTGACCTCGGTTGCCGCCGCCCGGCTGGCAATCTCGCTTTGGCTGGCCTCAATGGCGGCAAAAGCCGCTTGCCTGCCAAGCCTGCCCGCCGCCGGCAGAGCCTTTGTCCAAGCCGAACAGGGAACGGAAACGGCGATCTCAAGCATTTTCGCCATTGCCGCCATCAGGGAGAACAAGATGATTTTTTTTCTCATCGCCGGCTCCGGACCGGCGGCGGTTTTCCGCCGCGTCGTAAGCGCGGACGATCCGGCTGACCAGGGGATGGCGCACCACGTCCTCGGCCGAGAAATGAACAAAGTCGATGCCCTCGATGCCGGCCAGAATTTCGACGGCGTGGCGAAGTCCCGAGCGGGTGCCCTTGGGCAAATCGACCTGGCTTAAATCACCGGTGACCACCATGCGGGCGTGTTCGCCGAGGCGGGTGAGGAACATCTTCATCTGTATCATCGACGTATTCTGCGCTTCATCCAAGACGACAAAGGCATTGGCCAGGGTGCGGCCACGCATGAAGGCCAAGGGCGCCACCTCGATCTCGCCGCTTTCCAGGCGTTTGGCGACCTGATTTTCAGGCAGCATGTCGAAAAGGGCGTCGTAAAGGGGCCGCAGATAGGGGTCCACCTTTTCGCGCATGCTACCGGGCAGAAACCCCAGCTGCTCGCCGGCTTCAACCGCCGGGCGCGAGAGGATGATCCGGTCAACCTCGCCCTTGACCAGCTTTTCGACCGCTTTCGCCATCGCCAAATAGGTTTTGCCGGTGCCGGCGGGGCCCAAGCCAAAAACCAGATCGCATTTGTCGATGGCCCGGACATAAACGGCCTGGGTTCTCGATCGCGGCGTTATGCGGCGTTTGCGGGTATGGATTTCGACGTCGTCGCCGACATCGTCACTGTTCGCCGCCGTCATCCGCAAGGTGGCGTCGACCTCCTCGGGCCCGACCGCAAGCCCCTTCTTGAGGCGACGGTAAAGACTCTCGAGCACTTTCGTCGCCATGTCGACCGTCGCACCGTCGCCGACGATGTTCACCTCGTTGCCGCGGCTGTGGATGGTGAGATCGAGTTTCTGCTCGATGCGCGCCAAATGGCTGTGGTGGGAGCCGAAAAGTTGCAGCGCCAGGTCGTTGTCGTCGAAGGCCAATTCGGCGGCCTTGGTTTCGTCGTTGACGGCGGGTTTCAGTGGCGGAGTCAAGCAAAGGCCCTTTCAGAGCAGGTTTCGTCCACCGCCGTGGTCAGGATGCCGGCGAGGCTATTGGCGGAGCCGGCTTCGATGCGCAAATTGGCGATGGTTCCGAACAGGGAGCGAGGCGCGACAACGTGAACCGGCTGCATGTAAGGGCTACGGCCGACCATCTGACCGGGATGCCGGCCGCGGCGTTCGAGAAGCACCGGAAGAACTTGGCCGACGCAACCTTCGTTGAAAGCCTGTTGCTGATCTTTCAGCAGCTCCTGCAAGGACGCCAGCCGTCCTTCCTTGACGTCTTCGGAGACGCGAGTTTCCAAGGCCGCCGCCGGGGTGCCGGGGCGGCGGCTGAACTTGAAGGAATAGGCCTGAACAAAGCCGACGTCCTTGATCAGCCGCATGGTGGCCTCGAAGTCCTCGTCGGTTTCACCAGGGAAACCGACGATGAAATCGGAGGACAGCGCCAAGTCCGGACGGGCCGAGCGCAGTCGATCAGCCAATCTTCGATAATCGTCCACCTTGTGGCGGCGATTCATGGCGGCGAGGATTTTGTCGGACCCGGATTGCACGGGCAGGTGCAAAAAAGGCATCAATTGGGGCACGTCCCGGTGCGCGGCGATCAGTTCCCCGTCCATGTCGGCGGGATAGGATGTCGTGTAGCGGATTCGCGCCACCCCCTCGATTGCGGCCAATTCACGGATCAGGCGGCCGAGTCGCCATTCCTCGCCGTCAGGGGAGGCGCCGTGGTAGCAGTTGACGTTCTGACCGAGAAGCGTGATCTCGCGAACACCGGCCACGGCCAAGCGGCGCGCCTCGGCCAGGATAGCGGCGACGGGACGGGAATATTCGGCGCCGCGCGTATAGGGAACGACGCAGAAGGTGCAGAACTTGTCACACCCCTCCTGCACCGTGAGGAAAGCGGCGGCGGCGCCGGCGGCGGCCGTTTCCGGCAGGCGGTCGAACTTGCGTTCGGCGGGAAAATCCGTATCCACCACCGCCCTTGCGGTCCGTCCAACCATGGCCACCATGCGCGGCAAGCGGTGATAGGTTTGAGGCCCGAAAAGCAAGTCGACAAAAGGGGCTCGGCGTAACAATTCCTCGCCTTCGGCCTGGGCGACGCATCCGGCCACGGCGAGGATCATGCGGCCGCCGGTTTTCTTCTTGTCTTCTTGCAAACGCCGCAACCGGCCCAATTCCGCATAGACTTTCCGCGCCGCCTTTTCGCGGATGTGGCAGGTGTTGAGAATGACCATGTCGGCCCCGGCCGCCTCGTCGACCGGGGTATAGCCAAGCCGAGCCAGGACGTCCGCCATGCGGGCGGAATCATAGACGTTCATCTGGCAACCGTAAGTCTTGATGTGAAGTTTTTTCGCCAAGGTCGCTATGCTACCGCGTCAGCCAGCCGGCAGGCCGACCAGGCAAGGAACCCATCGCGGCTGCGTCCCATGGTTTGCATGGGTTGTATTGATCATTCGCCCGGCCGACTTCTCCGAACCTTCGAACCTTCGAAAGAGTTCGCGAATGCCTACGTTATCCTCGCCAGACCGTAACATGCCGAGTCCAGGAGTCAAGCGGTGAGCGCGG
>JAUXMA010000349.1 GCA_030623425.1 Rhodospirillaceae bacterium | reverse complement strand
TGAAGGCGATGGAGCCACCGCCGATCTCCGGGCGCACCTGGGACGAGACGTTGATGATCTGACCCCAGCCACCCTCCACCATCATGGGGAGGAAGCCGGAGATGGTCAGGTACGTGGCGCGCAGATTGATGTTCACGTCCCGCACCGCATGATCTCCTGTACGGATGTTTGGCATGTCGTTCTCCTTTGTCACTACAATCAATATACATTAATGTATGCACATCGTCTATACAGAGAGGGAGCGTGACTGCCGGTTGCGGCACGGCTTTCAGCCGTGCGAAATATTTATCCTTGTAAATCAATATGTTAGCACCATCCGCAAATGATTCAAAATCCGCTTCCGGCAACGGAGTGCGGGTTCGAGTCTCACCGCCCGCACCAACAAAATCCTTCCCACGCAAAAACATTTATCGGCGACGGGGCAGGCTCTCCGCATACGTATCGGCCGTTCCATCCCGGCGATTGCCATACCCGGCCCCGGCTGTTAAACCACCGGCGCCCGTCCCGGCCTGAGCAGGCTTCTGGAGATCCCCCCCGGTGCTGCGACGCCTTTATGAATGGACCCTGCGCCTTTCGGCCCACCGCCATGCCATCTGGGCGCTGGCCCTGATCTCGTTCGCCGAGAGCTCGGTCTTTCCCGTGCCGCCGGATGTCTTGTTGATCCCCATGGTGCTGGCGGCCCGCCGCCGGGCCTGGCGCATCGCCGCCGTGTGCACGGCGGCTTCGATGCTGGGCGGGCTTTTGGGCTATGGCATCGGCGCTTTTTTCTTTGAAGTCCTGGGCCGGCCTCTGCTGGAAATCTACAACGCCACCGAAACCTTCGAGGAGGCCAGCGCGCTTTATAACGAGCACGGCGTGCTGATCGTCTTCACCGCCGGCTTCAGTCCCATCCCTTACAAGATTTTCACCATCGCCAGCGGCGTCACCGGCATGGAGCCTTTCTCTTTCGCGCTGGCCTCCCTGGTTGGGCGGGGCGCCCGTTTCTTCATCGTCGCGGCCTTGCTGTGGAAATTCGGCGAACCCATTCTGGTCTTCATCGACAAGCACCTGGGCAAGCTGACCCTGGCCTTCGCCGTCCTCCTTTTCGGCGGTTTCTTCCTGCTCAAGTTCGCGCTGTAGCGTCGCGGCCGGCTTTGATCTATATTTCAAGGTCAAGGAGATGAATGGATTTACCGCCTTCCTCGATCGGCCCCGGCTGATACCCGCCGCCATTCTCATCATCAGCTTGGGGGCGCTCGCCAATGCTTATGTGGCGCAATATGTTTACGGCCTCGAGCCCTGCAATCTCTGCCTTTACCAGCGGGTGCCTTACGCCGTCACCGCCTTGCTGGCAATCATCGCCTTTTTTCCGGTTTCCGGAGGCGGACGGGCGGCGATGGTGGCGCTTTGCGCCGGCGCCTATTTGGCCGGCGCCGGGATCGCTTTTTACCATGTCGGCGTCGAGCAGCACTGGTGGCTGTCGGAATGCGCCGGCGCCCTGGCCAAGGACCTGAGCGTCGAAGAAATGAAAGCGCAACTGATGTCGAAACCAGCCAAGCCCTGCGATGACCTGGAATGGACTTTCCTGGGTTTGTCCATGGCCACTTATAACGCCGCTTTTTCGCTCGCCCTGGCCGCCGCCTCGCTCGCCGGGGCGCGGCTGTTGGCGAGGGCGCCGTGAAAAAAATCAACAAACCGACGTTGCGGGACCGTCTGCCCGGCGACCCGACGAAAGAGCAGTTGATCGAACGCTTGATCCGCGTCGACCAGGCTGGCGAATACGGCGCCGTGCGAATTTACCAGGGGCAGTTAAGCGTGCTGGGCGCGACCGCCACGGCCCCCGTCATCCGCCGCATTGCCGAGCAGGAACAGCAGCATCTGGAGACCTTCAACGATCTCATCGGCAAGCGCCGGGTGCGGCCGACGGCGCTGCTGCCGATCTGGCATCTGGCCGGTTTCGCCCTCGGCGCCGGCACGGCGCTTTTGGGCAAGCGCGCCGCCATGGCCTGCACCGTCGCCGTCGAAGAGGTCATCGAAGAACATTACGCCGGCCAGATCGAACAGCTGGACGCCGGCGAGGAGGAATTGAAGGAAATTTGCGAAACCTTCCGCCGCCATGAAGCCGAGCACCGCGACATCGGCCTCGAGCAAGGCGCCCGGCAGGCGCCCGGTTACCAACTGCTCACCACCGCCATCAAGACCGGCTCGCGGATGGCCATCTGGCTGTCGGAACGGATCTAATGGCCTGTATCATTTAAATTGTACC
>JAUXMA010000029.1 GCA_030623425.1 Rhodospirillaceae bacterium | reverse complement strand
TGTGGATCACGGAAAAACTTCCCTACTGGATGCGTTGCGTGATACCGACGTCGTTTCGAAAGAAGCGGGCGACATCACCCAGCACATCGGCGCCTACCAAGTGAACTTGCCGTCGGGAGGCAAAATCACTTTCATCGATACGCCAGGCCATGAAGCCTTTAGCGATATGCGCGCCCGTGGTGCCGCGGTGACCGATATTGTGGTCCTGGTGATCGCCGCCGACGATGGCATCATGCCGCAAACCATAGAAGCCATTAACCACGCCAAAACGGCCGCGGTGCCCATTATCGTCGCCATCAACAAAATCGACAGACCCGACGCCAATGCCGAAAGGGTTCGCACCGAACTCTTGCAGCACGAAATGGTGCTCGAGGAAATGGGCGGTGAAATCCTTTGCGTGGAGGTTTCCGCCAAAGAACGGACCAACCTGGACAAACTGGAAGAAACCATCCTTTTGCAAGCCGAACTCCTCGATCTCAAAGCCAATCCAGACCGCTTGGCCGAGGGCGTGATCATCGAATCCAGGGTGGAGCGCGGCCGCGGGTCAATGGCCACCGTCCTCGTTCAACGGGGGACCCTGAGACTGGGGGATATCCTCGTCGCCGGCAGTGAATGGGGCCGTGTTCGCGCCTTGGTCGATACCCATGGCGAGTCCTTAACGGCGGCCGGTCCGGCCCTGCCGGTGGAGATTCAGGGATTAAACGGCACGCCCGAGGCTGGCGACGACCTCACCGTCGTCGACAGCGAGACCCGGGCCCGCGAGATATCGGCATTCCGTCAGCGCCGCCTACGTGACGCCAAGGCCACCGTCGGCAACCGCGAAGCCGTCGAGCAAATGTTTGTTCAGATCCAAGGTGACGCGGCCCGGGCATTGCCGATCGTGATCAAGGCCGATGTCCATGGTTCTCTTGAGGCCATCATGGCGACATTGGAAAAGTTGGCCACGGACGAGGTCAAAGTCAACATCTTGCATTGCGGCGTCGGCGGCATTAACGAATCGGACGTGACCCTGGCCCACGCCTCGCAATCGCTGATCATCGGTTTCAATGTGCGCGCAAACCACTTGGCGCGCGACGCGGCGCGGCGCGACAACATTGAAATTCGCTATTATTCGGTCATTTACGACCTCGTCGACGAGATCAAAAAGCTCCTCTCGGGCATGTTGCCGCCGAAAATCACCGAGACTTTGTTGGGTTATGCCGAAATTCTCCAGGTTTTTTCCGTTTCCAAGGTCGGCAAGGTGGCCGGTTGCATGGTCACCGAGGGCAAGGTCCGTAGCGGCGCCAAAGTGCGGCTGGTGCGAGACGACATCGTCGTTCACGAAGGGGGACTCAGCCAGCTCAAGCGGTTCAAGAACGACGTCAAGGAGGTTAAAGAAGGAACCGAATGCGGATTGGCTTTGGCCAACTATCAGGACATCCAGGCAGGGGATAAAATCGAATGTTTCGAAATCAAGGAAGTCGACCGGGAATTGTAAGGTGGGTTTCCGAATCGCCTGTCACCGAGTGGCCCGCGTGATAACGTGGCCATTGACTGATTTGTGGAGGGAGCAATGGGAAAACGGCAACAAAGGGCTCCCAGCCAGCGCCAGCTCAGGGTTGGCGAAGAACTGCGCCACGTCCTGGCCCGGATCTTAGGACGCGGCCAAATCCACGATCCCGGCCTCGAGGATGTCACCGTCATCGTTACCGAAGTGCGGGTGGGCTCCGATTTACGCACCGCCACCGTTTTTGTGATGCCTCTGGGCGGCGGCGAAATCGACGGCATGGTCGCCGTTTTGACCCGGGCGCGGTCGTTCCTGCGCCGCAAGGTGGCTCAAACCATCAGGCTCAAATACGTTCCCGAACTCATTTTTTGCGGCGACCGATCCTTCGAGTACGCGGAACGCGTCGACAGCCTGTTCAAGGACCCGTCGGTGGCCCGGGATCTTGGGGCGGACACTGGCGACAAGGTAATTGGCAATGGGACGTAAACGGCGCGGCAAACCGATTCACGGCTGGCTGATCATCGACAAACCGGCGGGGCTGACATCGGGCGCCGTCGTTGCAAAGGTGCGCAAGCTGACCGGCGCCGCCAAAGTTGGCCACGGCGGCACTCTCGATCCGCTCGCGACCGGCGTTTTGCCGATCGCCCTGGGCGAGGCCACCAAAACGGTTTCCTATGTCTTGAACGGGACCAAGGTTTATCGTTTCACCATCCGCTGGGGCGAGGCGCGCAGCACCGACGACGCCGAAGGCGAGGTAACGGCTTGCAGCACCGTCCGCCCCGCCAAGGACGAAATCAAGCAGGCTCTGGGCATGTTCACCGGCGAGATCGACCAAGTGCCGCCAATCTATTCGGCGATTAAGGTGGACGGACAGCGCGCTTATGCCCTGGCCTATGCCAAAAAGCCGGTGAACCTCGAATCCAGACCTATCAGCATTCATCGATTCGAACTTTTGGACCAGCCCGACGCCGATCATGCCACCTTCGAGGTGACGGCGGGAAAGGGAGCTTACATGCGCGGCCTTGCCCGCGACCTGGCCTGTCACCTGGGAACCGTCGGACACGTCGCGGCGCTTCGCCGCCTCGCCGCCGGACCATTTAGCGAAGAGCAAGTGATTCCCCTGGATAATCGTGGGGTTATGGGGCATAGTGCGCCGCTTCTTGAAAACCTGCTTCCCGTCGAGGCGGCGCTGGTCGACATCCCGGCCTTGGCCTTGACGGAAGCGGAGGCCAAGCGCCTGCATCACGGTCAGCCCATACCGGTGCTGCCAGTGGCAAATCGTTCACCCATCAGGAACGTCCCCCATGGCGCCGTCGTTTGCGCCATGGCCGGAAACAAAGCGGTGGCGTTGGCTACAATCACAGGCGGCGAGATTTGCCCCCTGCGTGTCTTGAACTTGTGAAAACTGGAGTACTCGATGTCGATTGCCGCGGAGCGCAAACAGGAACTCATCAACGAGTTCGCAACGACGAATGGCGACACGGGATCGCCCGAGGTGCAGGTGGCGATCTTAAGCGAACGGATCACCAACCTCACCGAACATTTGAAAATCCACAACAAGGATAACCACTCGCGTCGCGGTTTGTTGATGATGGTCAGCCGGCGCCGGCGTTTGCTTGACTATCTGAAAAGAGAAGAAATTCAACGTTATGAAGAACTGCTCAAACGATTGGGCTTGCGCCGATAAGAACCTTGGAGCGCATCTAAGATTGAATGGAATCATTTAACCTTAGATGCGCTCTGATTGTGGCGAGAGCCGCAATCCGCTGCGACAGCGGGGGTTAAGCCCGCGTGGCGTTTGAATGCGGATTGATCGCTTAGAGCGCGATCAATCCTGAAATGCTTTAGAGCCCGCCGCCATTGTGGTGGAAGCCTTTTCCGGGACAGCCGATGGCGCATCCGGTGGCTGGAGGCAGGGGAAACCGGTCCGGAAGTCTACGTCGGTACGCTGGAAGCGAGATAGATGATGTTTAAAGAATTCAGAAAAGAAATCGAATGGGGCGGCCGTCGCCTCGTCCTGGAGAGCGGCAAGATCGGCCGCCAAGCCGACGGCTCCGTCATGGCAACTTACGGTGAAACCAAGGTGTTGTGCACGGTCGTCGGTGAGAAGGTCCCTCGCCACGGGATCGATTTTTTCCCCCTTTCCGTGCATTACCAGGAGAAGACCTTTGCCGCCGGCAAAATCCCCGGTGGCTTTTTCAAGCGCGAAGCCCGGCCCAGCGAAAAGGAAACGCTCACCTCGCGCCTGATCGACCGGCCGATCCGCCCCCTTTTCGCCAATGGCTACAAAAATGAAACCCAGATCATTTGCACGGTTCTCTCCCATGACATGGAGAACAACCCGGATATCGTCGCCATGATCGGCTCGTCGGCGGCGCTGACTCTTTCGGGGTTGCCGTTCATGGGGCCCATCGGCGGATGCCGTGTCGGCTATATCGCCGGCGAGTACGTGCTCAACCCGAAACCCGACGAGTTGTCGGCGAGCGAGCTCGACATCGTGGTCGCCGGAACCCACGAAGGCGTGCTGATGGTCGAATCGGAAGCCAAAGAGCTTTCGGAAGAAGTCATGCTGGATGCGGTGATGTTTGGCCATAAGGCCTTCCAGCCGGTCATCGAGGCCCTCATCGAACTGGCGGAAGCCTGCGCCAAGGATCCCTGGGAGCGATCCCCGCCGCCCGCCGGCAAGGAGGAAATCGCCGAACGGGTTGCCGCGATGGCCGGGGCCGGCCTGCGCGAGGCCTACGCCGAAAGCGACAAAATAACCCGCCTCGACAAGGTGGCCGCCGTCAAGAAGCAAACGACGGCGGAATTGAATGCCGACGAATCCATCGATCAGGAGTTGCTGGCGGAGATCCTTGGGGACGTCTTCGAGGATTTGGCGAAGGGCATCGTCCGCCGCAATATTCTCCACACCGGACGGCGTATCGACGGTCGCGACACCCGCGCCGTCCGCCCCATTGCCGTCGAAGTGGGGCTGCTTCCGCGCTCCCACGGCAGCGCCCTTTTTACCCGCGGCGAGACACAGGCGATCGTCGTCACGACCCTCGGAACCGGGCATGACGAGCAGCGTATCGACGCCCTCGACGGCGACTACTACGAGCATTTCCTGCTGCACTACAATTTTCCGCCCTATTCCGTTGGCGAAGCCGGCCGTTTCGGTTTTACCGGCCGCCGCGAGATCGGCCACGGCAAGCTGGCCTGGCGGGCCATTCATCCCATGCTGCCAAAAAAGGAGGATTTCCCTTACACCATCCGGGTGGTTTCGGAGATCACCGAATCCAACGGTTCGTCCTCCATGGCAACCGTCTGCGGCGCATCGCTGGCGTTGATGGACGCGGGCGTCCCGTTGAAGCGCCCGGTGGCCGGCATTGCCATGGGTTTGATCAAGGAAGACGACGGCGTCGCCGTGCTTTCCGATATTCTCGGCGACGAGGATCACCTGGGCGACATGGACTTCAAGGTGGCGGGCACCGAGCAGGGCATCACATCCCTGCAGATGGACATCAAGATCACCTCGATCACCGAGGACATCATGAGGGAAGCCCTGACGCAGGCCCGCGAAGGACGTATGCACATCCTGGGCGAGATGGCCAAGTCTCTTGGCCGCGCCCGCGACAGCGTCAGCGAGAATGCCCCACGGATCACCGTGATCACCATCAACCGGGATAAAATCCGCGAGATTATCGGCCCGGGCGGCAAGGTGATCCGCGAAATCTGCGATACCACCGGCGCCAAAGTGGATGTTGATGACGACGGCACGGTGACGGTCGCGGCGGTCGACGAGAAAGCCGCCCAGGCCGCCGTCGATTGGATCAAGAGCATCACCGCCGAGCCAGAGATCGGAGCGTTCTATACAGGCAAGGTGGTGAAAACCGTTGATTTCGGGGCTTTCGTCAACTTCTTGGGCAGCAAGGACGGTCTCGTTCACATCAGCGAACTGGCGCCCAGGCGGGTCAATAAAACCACCGACATCGTCAACGTCGGCGATATGGTGAAAGTCAAGCTGATCGGCATCGATGATCGGGGCAAAGTCAAGCTGTCGATGAAGGCGGTCGATCAAAACACCGGCGATGATATTTCGGGCCAGGCGTCGCGATGATCCTGGCTGGGGGTGAAATGGCGGGGAAGCGTGGCCAAATGCTTGTTATGAAAATCGCCATGCGCCGCCGGAATCCCCTGATCGGATCGGGCAACGACTGGCACAAAACATCATGAGGACCTGTTCTTGTGAAGCCTCTTGAACCCATGGTCATATCGGGGCGCGAAGTCCTGCCCCTGGTCGAAGGCGGCAAAGGCATCTCGGTTTCCAACGGCGAGAGCGCCGGCGCATGGGTGGCGGCCGGAGCTGTCGGCACGGCTTCCGCCATCAACGCCGATTCCTATAACCGGCAAGGAGACCCGATCAAGCAGGTGTATCATGGCAAGACGCGGCGCAAACGCCAGGAGGAACTGATCGCCTACGCCATCCGGGGCGGCATTGCCCAGGCCCAAATCGCCCATGAAACATCCGGCGGCAAAGGCCCTTTGCTTCTGAACTTTCTATGGGAAGCCGGCGGCACCGCCAGCATCCTGCAAGCCATCCTGGAAGGGGCCAAGGGTTTGGTTCACGGCATTGTTTGCGGCGCCGGCATGCCCTTCCGGCTGGCCGAAATCACCAGCAGGTACAAAGTCTATTATTACCCCATCATTTCATCGGCGCGCGCCTTCAACGTGCTTTGGAAGCGCGCCTATCACAAATATGCCGACTGGCTCGGAGGGGTGGTCTACGAGGATCCCTGGCTGGCCGGCGGACACAACGGGCTTAGCAATTACGAAACCCCCGACTCTCCCCAGGATCCTTTTTCCCGGGTCCGCGACCTGCGCGCCGTCATGCGGGAAACCGGTCTCGGCGAGACGCCCATCTTCATGGCCGGCGGCTTATGGTTTTTGCGGGACTGGCAGGATTGGATCGGCAACAAGGAACTGGGGCCCATCGCTTTCCAGTTCGGGACGCGGACAATCCTCACCCAGGAAAGTCCGGTTTCGGAAAAGTGGAAGAAAAAACTCCTCTCCCTGAAGGAAGGAGACGTGCTTCTCAACCGGTTCAGCCCCACCGGTTTCTATTCGTCGGCGGTCAGCAACAGATTCCTTGCTGAACTGATGGAACGGAACAAACGCCAAGTGCGCTTTTCCCGGCAGCCGACGAACGAACACATCGCCGCGCTGCCCGTCGGCGCCCGTGGCCGGCTGGCCTATCTCACGCCCGACGACAAGGCCCGCGCCGACGATTGGACCGCCAAAGGATTCACCGAGGCCATGAAAACCCCCGAATCCACCCTCATTTTTGTGACCCCGGAAAAATCCGCGGAAATCCTTACCGATCAGCGAGATTGCATGGGCTTTTTGTCTTCCTGCAATTTCAGCATTTGGGCCCAAAACGAACACGGCTCTACCGGCAAGAAAGCGGATCCCCGGTCGTTCTGCATCCAAAAGACCCTGCAGTCCATCGCCCATGACGGAGAGCTGGAGGACAACCTTATGTTTTCCGGCCACAACGCCTATAAGTTCGCCACCGATCCGTTTTACGATAACGGTTTCATCCCCTCGGTTCAGCAACTGGTCGACCGGCTTCAAACCGGAGATTGAACGCTCTCCGCCAATTCATGAAAGCGCGATTTTACGGCCGATGTCTTGGCTGTTTCCGGTGAACGGCATCGCCGCTCGGGAACGTCCGGACGGAATCGGGAAAGACAATATTTGCGAAAAAAATCATGACTTTATGGTATTGTTCTAAATTGCCTGTCGGGCGCCAAATATTTAAGATTGGCCAACACGAGGAATGGTATGAGGAAAACGAGATACCAAAGTCATTCGCTCGAACGGTTGCGGGCGGCGGGCTTGCGTCCGACACGCCAACGCTTGGCTCTTTCCAGGCTGCTGTTCGAAGGCAAGGACCGTCACGTCACCGCCGAACAACTCCATGCCGAGGCGTCGGGCGCGTCCATCCGCGTCTCGCTTGCGACGGTTTACAATACCCTGCATCAGTTCACCGCCTGTGGTCTGCTCAGGGAGATCGTGGTCGATGCCGCCCGCTCTTACTTCGACACCAATACCCGTGATCATCACCACTTTTTTTTCGAAGGATCGGGCGGCATTGAAGACATTCCATGCGAGGAAATCGTCTTCGTCAAATTGCCCAAACCGCCGGCGGGAAAGGCCGTGAATCGCGTCGACGTGGTCGTCAGGATTGATGATGAATCTCCATAATAATATGATAAATCAAAGTAATATGACCTAATTTATAATTGTTCAAAAGAACAGGTTGACTCATTTTCCCACACATGGCTATTGATGGCTTTGCCGCCGTTCCGGCGAAACTCGTTCAATTCTAAATTCATTCACTAAAATCCAAGGGAGAGAAACATGGCCGCGTTAAAAGGATCGAAAACGGAAGGGAACCTGAAAGCCGCGTTCGCTGGCGAGTCGCAAGCCAACCGCCGTTATCTCTATTTTGCTCAGAAGGCCGACATCGAGGGTTATAACGACATCGCCACCGTCTTTCGTTCCACCGCCGAAGGCGAAACCGGCCATGCCCATGGTCATCTTGAATACCTGGAAGAAATCGGCGATCCGGCGACCGACTTGCCCATCGGTCCGACGGACGACAATTTAAAGGCCGCCATTGCCGGCGAGACCCACGAATACACGGACATGTACCCCGGCATGGCGAAATCGGCCCGCGAGGAAGGTTTCGACGAGATCGCCGACTGGTTCGAGACCCTGGCCAAGGCCGAAAAGTCCCACGCCGGCCGGTTCCAGAAAGCCCTTGACACCTTAAGCTGAAAGAATTCTTTCGATGGCGCGAAACAGCGGGCGGGGAACCTTGCACGGGGTTTCCCGCCGCCATTTCGAGGCTGAATAGGGGTTTCACCGAGAGTCATGCGGGAAGGCGGCCTGGAAGCGCCCACACGGCACCCGATTCCATGGCGGGAGCCGGACTTCTTAGATACGGGGAAGCTCGATGCCGAATTGCGCCGGGTGTTCGACATTTGCCACGGCTGCCGTCGCTGCTTCAATCTTTGCGCCAGTTTTCCGCGCCTGTTCGATCTGATCGACGCCACCGCCAGCGGCGAATTGGCGGCTGTCGAGAGCGCCGGCCTGAAGACGGTGGTGGATGCCTGCACACTCTGCGACATGTGCTTCATGACCAAGTGTCCTTATGTGCCTCCGCATGAGTTCAACATTGATTTTCCCCATCTCATGCTGCGCCACCGGGCCGCCGGGGCGCAAAAGGGCGGCATCGGTTTCGCCAAGCGCCAACTCGCCGAAACCGACCGCAATGGCCGCTTGGGCTGTTCGATGCCGGCTATCGTCAACTGGGCGACGGATCGCTCCAACCGTCTGACCCGTCCGCTCATGGAAACCCTGACCGGCGTTCACCGAAAGGCGGCGTTGCCCAAATATCATGCCAAGACCTTCCGGAAACGGGCTCGAACCGAACCCTTGGAGGTCAACCGCCACGCTCCGGCCCACGGCCGCAAGGCGGTGATCTTCGCCACCTGTTTTTGCAACTACAACAGTCCCGACATCGGCCAGGCGGCGCGGGCGGTGCTGGCCCATAACGGAATCGAAACGGAGGTCGTCTACCCGGCCTGTTGCGGGATGCCGCAATTGGAGCAAGGCGACATCGCCCGCGTCGCCGGCAACGCCGCCAAGACGGCGGCGGAAATGCGGGGGTGGATCGGCAAAGGCTACGACGTCGTTTCCCTGGTTCCCTCTTGTTCGTTGATGTTGAAGTCCGAATGGCCGTTGATCCTGCCCGACAACGAGGACGTGAAGAGCCTGAGCCAAGCCACCTTCGACGCCAGCGAATACATCATGGACATCGCCGGCAAGGAGGGCCTTGCCGAAGGCCTCTCGCCCCTGGACGGCGGCATCGCCGTTCACATCGCTTGTCACGCCCGCGCCCAGAACATGGGCCGGAAAGGCGCCGAGATGTTGCGCCTTCTGCCCGATACCGAGGTTTCCGTGATCGAGCGCTGTTCGGGGCATGGCGGCGCCTGGGGGGTGATGAAGGACAATTTCGAGCTGGCCCTGAAACTGGGCGGACCGGTCATTCGCGAGGCGGCCAAAGGCAACCCCGCCCACGTCGTTTCCGAATGCCCTCTCGCCCGCGAACACATTGTCCAGGGAATCGAAAGCCTGGACGGCGACGCCGCCTGCCTAAGCCAAGTCCAGCATCCCATACAGTTGATCGCCCGTTCTTACGGGTTGTGAGAACTTTTCAATGGCGAAACACGAAATCACCGGCGCCGACATTATGCCGATGGACGAATACGTCAAGGCCCGGTCCGAGCGCCGGCGGGCGGTGGCGGAACTGAAGAAAAACCGCCGTCTCGCCGTCGGTCCCGACGCCACCTTTTATTTCGAATGCTTCGAAACCATGTGGCATCAGGTCCACGAAATGCTTTATATCGAGCGGGGCGGCGAGGCGCAGATCGCCGGTGAATTGGCGGCCTACAACCCGCTGATTCCCAAAGGCAACGAACTCGTCGCCACCTTGATGTTCGAGATCAACGACGCCGAACGCCGCGGCCGTAACCTGGCCGGGCTCGGCGGCGTCGAGGAAACCGTCGCCTTGCGCGTCGACGACGAGACCATCAAGGCCGTCCCCGAAGACGACGTCGAACGGACCTCGTCCGAAGGCAAGGCGTCGT
>JAUXMA010000105.1 GCA_030623425.1 Rhodospirillaceae bacterium | reverse complement strand
TCATCAATCATGCTGTTGCAAGAAAAATGATGCGATCTTTTCCCTTGTGCACGACTTTCATTTTTCAGGCCGACAAACCCCTTCTTTGCAAAGGGTTGTGGAGCATTATCAAAGTGACGGCCAATCTTTTCAATGGTCGCGCCCATCTTTGCGGATTGAACCGTTCAATTTCGACACCGGCGCCGAACGGACCCGTTGACGGGCATCGGTCATTCATTCGGCGGGTCGCCGCCGGCATATGATCGCCAGCCCAAGTGCTGGCCGCCGTCAAGAGCGATCATCTGCCCGGTCATCGCCGGCGCGTCAAGGATGAAACGCACCGCTTCGCCGATCTCGTTGGGCATGGCCCGGCGCTGAAGCGGCAGGAATGACCATTGGCGGGTGAACTCGGCTTCCGTCTGGCGCCAACTGGGTAGTGTCGGCCCCGGCCCGACGGCGTTGACCCGGATGGCCGGAGCCAGCGCCATGGCCAGGGTCCTGGTCAGGGTCCAGAGCGCCGACTTGCTAAGGGTATAGGTGGTGAAATTGGGGGTCGGATTCCAGACGCGCTGGTCGATGATGTTGATGACGTTGCCCTCGATGTCTTTCGGCAGCTGCGCCGCGAAAGCCTGGGTGAGAACGAACGGAGCCCTCAGGTTGACCTGCATATGGGCGTGCCAGGATTGGCGGCTGGCGGTCTCGACCGTGTCCTTCTCGAAAACCGAGGCATTGTTGATAAGGCACGTGAGCGGACCGATTTCCTCGGCGGCCCGCGGCAGTAGCCCCGCCGTCTCCTCTTCCCGCGCCAAGTCGGCCGCCACCGCCACCGCCTGTCCGCCTTCATCGCGGATGTCCCCGGCCAGCTCCTTGGCGGCATTGTCGGAAGTGTTGTAGTGGATGGCGATGGTCCAACCGTGCGCCGCCAGGTCGAGAACGATGGCGCGGCCGATCCGCAGCGCGCCGCCGGTGACCAGGGCGGTTCGATGTGCATGCACCGACATGGCCTAAGAATGGGCGGCGGCGGCCGGCGTTTCAACCGCCGATTCCGATGCCCGTGTCGAGAAAGTCAACCCGCCGCCGGCAGGATCTCCTGGACGCCGTAGGCCTGGACCGCGATATAGGCCGCGTAAGCGGCGAGAAACACGCCCGCCGCAAGACGACCGAAGCGCAAGCCGCCAACCAGGAAAGGAAAAAACAAGACCGTCGCCGCCAGCATCACCCAAAGATCGAAGACCATGATCTGGACGGGCACCAGCAACGGCGTCACCACCGCCACCACGCCGACGATCATCAGCATGTTGAACAGATTGCTGCCGACGATGTTGCCTAGCGCAATGTCGGCATGGCCGCGCCAAGCGGCGACCACGGAAGCCGCCAATTCGGGCAAGGAGGTGCCGAAAGCAATCAAAGTCAAGCCGATCACTTCCTCGGAAACCCCCGCCGCCTTGGCCACCGCCATCCCGCCCATGACCAAAAGGTCGGCCCCATAAACGACGCCGGCCAGGCCCGCCGCCAAAACCAGCCACGCCGCCGTGACGGAGGCGGGAACGCCGTGGATTTCCACCACCTTTTGGACCTCCGTTTCGGCGCCGCCGTCGTTCCTGGTTTCGCGCCAATAAGAATGGCCAAGGAAGGCGACAAAGACGGCAAGGAGCAACATTCCCGACCACAAACCGACCATCCCCGACCAACAGAGCGCCGCGAAGAGGAGACTGCCGCCCAGCAAAATCAAGCCGTCGCGCCACAAGCCATCGGACTGGGCGGCGATGGGCATGACCATCCCGACGGCGCCCAGGATCAAAAGCAGGTTGGCGATGTTGCTGCCGATGACGTTGCCAAGGGCGATCCCCGGCGAACCCGAAAGGGCGGCGTCCAGGCTGACCACCAGTTCCGGCGCCGAAGTGCCCAGCGCCACCACCGTCATGCCGATAATCAAGGGGGAGATTGCCAGCCGTTTGGCCAAGGCGATGGCGCCGCGAACCAACACCTCGGCGCCGCCAAGCAGCAACATAAAACCGGCGATGAGCTGGACATAGATCATCGGATAGGAAAGCCCATAGGTGTCTTGTTCCCGGGGCGCTAGAGCAAATCCCGAGCGGATGGACTCATCCGCGACGACGCATTTGCTTTTAAAACAAATAGATAGAGCATTTCAGGTGAACGCATGTGAACCGGAAATGCTCTAATCCTGTTTGGCGTCGATGACGCCGCGCCTGATCTCGCGGGTGCGGGTGAAAGCGACTTCGAGCTTATCGCCCTGGCCCCGGCGAATGGCCCGCTGCAGGGCCGTCAAGTCTTCATTGAAACGGCTCAAAACCTCCAGCACGGCATCCTTGTTGGCGAGTAAAATGTCGCGCCACATGACCGGATCCGAGGCGGCGATGCGAGTGAAATCGCGAAATCCACCGGCCGAGAATTTGACCACCTCCTTTTTCAGGTGGTCTTCCAAGTCGGTGGCCGTGTCGACGATGCTGTAGGCGATCAAATGAGGCAGGTGCGACGTCATCGCCAACACCTGGTCGTGGTGTTCGGGGTCCATGACCTCGACTTTCATGGCGGCGCGCCGCCACAGTTCCGCCACCCGTTCCGTTGCCGCTGGCGGCGTCCCTTGCGGCGGCGTCAGGATGCACCAGCGGCCGGCAAAAAGTTCGGCTGATCCGGCCTCGGGCCCCGAATGCTCGGTGCCGGCGACCGGATGGCCAGGAACCAGATGGACCCCATCGGGCAACACCGAGTCCAGTTCGCGAAGCACCGACACCTTGACCGATCCGACATCGCTGACGATGCAACCCGTTTTCAGCGCCGGGACGATATCGGCGGCGACTTCCGAATAAGCGCTCAAAGGCGTGCAGATCATCACCAAGTCGGCGCCGGTGGCCGCTTCCCCGGCGTCAAGGGTGACGCTGTCGGCCAACCGCAAGGCCCGCGCCTTGTTCAGGGTTTTCTGGCTGCGCGCGCAAACGGCGATATGGCCGGCCAATCCCTGGCGGCGGACGACGCGGGCCAGGGACGAGCCGATCAGGCCGAAACCGATGAAAGCGATGCGTTGGAAAAGCACGGAGGGGTTCTTGTCTTTCACGGCTCAGCCCATGAACTCATCCAGGGCTTCGATGAAGGCCAACATTTCCTCTTCGCCCCCGATGGTGACGCGCAAAGCCTCGGGGAGGCCGTAGGCGGCCATGCGCCGGGTGATGATCCCGCGCTCCTTGAGGAAGGCGTCGGCGGCCTCGGCGTCGCGACCCTTTTCCGTCGGGAATCGGACCAGTTGGAAATTGCCGGCGGAAGGCGGCGCCGCCAAGCCCAGGTCCTTGACCTTGCAGGCCGTCCACGGCAGCCAGGTATCGTTGTGGGAGCGGGCGCGGGCGGTGTGGGCGGTGTCGCCCAAAGCGGCGACGCCGGCCGCTTGCGCCGGCGTCGACACGTTGAACGGGCCGCGCACGCGGTTGAGCGCGTCGGCGACGCCGAAGGGGCAATAGGCCCATCCCAAGCGCAGGCCGGCAAGGGCGTGGATCTTGGAAAATGTCCGCGTCATGACGACGTTGTCGCCGGCGTCGACCAGGTCGATGCCTGGCGAGTAGTCGTCCCCGCCCACGTATTCGGCGTAAGCCGAGTCGATCACCAGGAGGACGCTTTCCGGCAGGCCGGCGCGCAATCGCTTCAACGCCGCGGCGGCAAGATAGCTTCCCGTCGGGTTGTTGGGGTTGGCCAGGAACAGGATGCGGGTTTTCGGCGTCACCCGATCGACCAGCGCGTCGACGTCCGCTCTCAGAGTCTTCTCGGGCGCGGCGACCGGCGTCGCTCCCACCGACTTGGCATAAATGGCAAACATGAGAAAGCCGTGTCTGCTGTGGAGAACCTCGTCGCCCGGTCCGGCATAGGCGCGGCAGAGGTTGCAGATCAATTCGTCCGATCCGGCGCCGCAAACGATGCGCGCCGGGTCCAGACCATGGTGCGAAGCCAAGACATGGCGCAGGGTCTCGCTGCCGCCGTCGGGATAGCGGTGCAGGGTGCCGGCGGCCTCGTTGTAGGCTTGCACGGCTTGCGGACTCGGTCCGAGGGCGCATTCGTTAGAGGCCAGCTTGATGACGCGCCGCAAACCGGGAACCGCCGATTCGCCGCCCACGTAAGGAACGATGTCCATGATGCCGGGGCGCGGAACGAGGGTAGTCACGCCGAGTGCTCCGCCGTCGTGACCAGTTCATCGGCGGTCAAGGGAACGGCGAATCCGCCAAGCCAAACCAACCGTTTGACCGGCCTCCCGAGTCGGTCAAGGAACCTTGCCGCCCGGCGGTCGTCCTTTGCCGCGAAGACGCCGACCTCTGCCAAATACAGCCACGGGTCGCTAGCCCGCCCCTCATGCCAGGCGGCGGTGAAGACGGGAGGAAGGCCGGCATGGGTCAGCGCCGAGCCAAGGCGGTCAAGGCCGATTTCGTCGTCCGTCTCGATGGCCAGGAACGAGTGATCCCGGCTCGTCGGCTCCTGGGCGACGGGGCAGATGACCAGCGCGACCAAGTCGTTGCCGCGATTGTTGCCATGGCCGGCGAAAGGCAGCCGGGCAATGATCCTGGGCGCATCATCGCTCTCGGTCACCAAATGGCGCCACCAAGGATCATCGTCATCGCGCCGGGGCAACGGCAGGACACCCACCGTCGCCTTCTGGCCGCGGACGGCGTCGATGACCCGGCGCACGGAGGCCTGCGCCGACATCGGCGTGAAAGAGCCGTATTGATCCCGCGCCAAGTCCCAGTACCCATCCCCGCCTTCGTCCAAGTAGACGGCAACCGAAAACGGTCCTTCGATAGCAAGGGTGGCGACGATCAACTCGCGCCACATGCGGACCAGCTCGTGCTTCGGGAACGGCCCCCGGTGACGGGAAATCAAGCGGTAGAGAATTTCGGCCTCGCGGTGAGGCTGGATCTTCACCTTATAGCCGCGTTTGAAGTCGCGGACCTTCTCCACCACCTCCATTCGGCGCATGAGCAGGTCATGGATGGAATCGTCGATCACATCGATTTCACGGCGCAACGCATCCAATAATTTAGGGGCGCTCATTTCGAGTACCGACCTTCATTGATATTCATAAATATTCACAAACATTCACAAAAATAGTGAACCGCGAAAAAGAGCCAAGCAGGTTGCTCAACGCCGCCCGGGGGCGGGCTGGCGCCGCTTGCCGCCAAGGACATACAAAAGAACAATCACGGACCACTCGATTTAAGGAAGCCAGCACGTGGTTTTCCGGTGGCATTTGCCGGGGCAAGGGGCAAAGGATCGCGCCCGGTGCCATTAAAGTCGCCTAGTGGTAATGGCATGTCTTTGCAAAATCAAAAGAAAACATTGACACTCACCTATGCGGTTCATAGCTATGAAATCTTTTTCCGGAAAGGAACGAACGGGCGCGACGAGCCATGATCATATCGGAAAGCCGAATCGCCGCCGAGGGCAACGCCGAAAAGGGTGAGACCGGCGCCTTTCCCGGTCAGCAGGTGATCCTGGGCACGGATCAGCCGCTTCGCCTTGACAGCGGCGTCCTTTTGCCAGCGTTCCCCGTGGCCTATCAGACTTATGGCCGCCTCAACGACGAAGGGTCGAACGCCGTCTATATCTGTCATGCGCTCACCGGCGACCAGTTCGTCGCCGAGCCGCACCCGGTCACCGGCAAGCCGGGTTGGTGGGATATCATGGTCGGCCCCGGCAAGCCGCTGGACACGGACCGTTTTTTCGTCATCTGCGCCAACATCCTGGGCGGCTGCATGGGCACCGCCGGGCCAACGGAGACCAACCCGGCGACGGGCAAGCCATGGGGCCTGGATTTTCCGGTCTTCACCATTGGCGACATGGTGCGCGTCCAGGCCATGCTGCTCGACCACCTGGGCATCGAGCAGTTGTTCCTGGTCGTCGGCGGGTCCTTGGGCGGCATGCAGGTTCTCCAGTGGGCGGTCAGCTATCCAGAGCGTGTATTCGCCGCCGTGCCCATCGCCTGCGCGGCCCGCTGTTCATCACAGAACATCGCCCTGCACGAAGTCGGCCGGCAGGCGGTCATGGCCGATCCCGACTGGTGCGGCGGCGATTATCTGAGCCAGGGAAAACAACCGCGCCGCGGCCTCGCCGTGGCCCGCATGGGGGCCCATATCACCTATCTGTCCGAACAAGCGTTGCACCGTAAGTTCGGCCGCCGCCTGCAGGATCGGGAGGCGGTCACTTACGGGTTCGACGCCGATTT
>JAUXMA010000252.1 GCA_030623425.1 Rhodospirillaceae bacterium | reverse complement strand
CCCGCGTCGTCGTTCCCGGCGTTCCCCACCACATCGCCCAGCGCGGCGACCGCCGGCGGGAGACCTTCTTTTCCGACAGCGATTACAAGGCTTACCTAAGCCTGCTCTCTGAATGGTGCGCCTGCTTCCGCGTCGCGGTCCGGGCCTACTGCCTGATGCCAAACCACGTGCACCTGATCGCCGTTCCAGAGACGGCGGACGGGCTGGCGCGGGCCATCGGCGAGACCCACCGCCGATACGCCCGGCGGATCAATTCCCGCGAGGGCTGGCGTGGGCGCCTGTGGCGTGGGCGCTTCTCTTCTTTTCCGATGGACGAGGCCCATCTGCTTGCCGCCGCCCGTTACGTGGAGCTCAATCCGGTGCGGGCTGGCCTCCGCGAAAGCCCAGGGGACTGGCCGTGGAGCAGCGCCAAGGCGCATCTCTCGGGACGCAGCGACGAGGTGGTGCGCGTGAAACCGCTCCTGGAGATGGTCGCCGATTGGCGGGACTTCCTCGAAGCCGGGCTTGCCGAGGACATGGCCGAAACCCTGCGCCGCCACGAACGCACGGGCCGTCCACTCGGCGGCGAGGGCTTCATGTCCGGGCTGGAAGCGAAGCTGGGGCGCGCTCTCCGGCCCGGAAAGCCGGGGCGCAAGGTCGGAGGCGGAGTGGCTTAGGGACGCGCCAGCGATGGCGCGATAGGAATATTAGTGCGTATGGTGTCCCCTGATACCTGCGAAGCGACAGCGTGACGGGCTTCGAGGTCCTGCCCCGGTGTTGGGTGGTGGAGCGCACCTTCGCCTGGCTCGGCCGCAACCGCCGCCTCGCCAGGGACTTCGGAGGCGACCATCGCCAGCGCCGCCGCCTGGCTCATGATCGCCAGCATGCAACTCCTTAGGCGAAGGATCGCAAGAATTTGAAATCAAACGATTCATTTACGGCCGAACTCTGAGTATGCCGTCAGCCACTAATTTTCGGCGGAGATCCTAATGTCCACAAATGGGCGGACCTTCGTCAAACCGAGACACTACCGAAACAGCAGGCGACTTGCCAGAAAGAACCCGACGGCCCATAGTTAAGGCTATGCTAGGCAACAAACACGGAAACGAGCGCAAATATAACCATATACTGGAGCCCGAGGACGTCCAGCAACTGGGCAAACGCCCTTGCGATTGGCCGGATTGTCATCGCCAAGGCCTGCACCGGGCGCCCCGCTCGCGCGACAATTTGGAGAACTACTTTTGGTTCTGCCTCGATCATGTCCGCATGTACAATAAGGCCTGGAATTATTACAAAGGCATGAGCGAAGAAGAAGTCGAGGCCGATCTCCGCAATGACACGGTGTGGCACAGGCCGACCTGGCCCCTGGGCGAGGCCGGACGCGCATTTACTTTTGCTGGCGGCGGTATGTTCGCCCGGTTCGGCATTTTCGGCCATCCCGGGAATGACCGACCCGCAAGCCGTCCCGAGCGGCCTAAAACTCCCGAGGTTCGGGCAATGAAAGTTCTCGACCTCGAGCCACCGGTGAGCGTCGCCACGGTCAAGGCTCGCTACAAGGTCCTGGTCAAACGTCACCATCCCGACGCCACCGGCGGCGACAAGGAATCGGAAGAGAAATTCAAGCTGATCAACAACGCCTACAGAACGATCATGGACAGCCTGGCCCCGTCACGGCCGGGGCTTTGACAATTGTAACGGATTTCCGATCGATGACTTCGATTTCCTCTTTCGAAGCAAGCAATTCCGCCTGTTCTCCGGCGGCGCCGGACATTTCGATCTCCGTTCGCCAAACGTTCGGCCTCGATAGCGACATGGAAGTACTGGCTTTCAGCGAGGGCGATGAGCATGTCCCCGATTTCGACGAGGCCTATCGGTTCGATCGCGACACCACCCTCGCCATCCTCGCCGGTTTCGCCCATAACCGCCGGGTCATGATCCAGGGGTATCATGGCACCGGCAAGTCGACCCATATCGAGCAGGTGGCGGCCAGGCTCAACTGGCCTTGCATCCGCATCAACCTCGACAGTCACATCAGCCGCATCGACTTGATTGGCCGGGATGCCATCGTGCTCAGGGACGGCAAACAAGTCACCGAATTCCGCGAGGGCATGCTGCCTTGGGCCTTGCAACATCCCGCCGCCTTGGTTTTCGACGAATACGACGCCGGCCGTCCGGACGTGATGTTCGTTATACAGCGGGTCCTCGAGGTGGAAGGCAAGCTTACGCTTCTCGATCAAAACCGGATCATGCGCCCGCATCCATATTTCCGCCTGTTTGCGACCACCAATACGGTGGGCCTTGGCGACACCACGGGGCTCTATCACGGCACCCAGCAAATCAACCAGGGCCAGATGGACCGCTGGAACATCGTCGCGACGCTCAATTACCTGCCCCACGGCGACGAAGCCGAAATCGTCCTGGCCAAGGTTCCGTCCTGTAGCGGCCCCGAAGGACGGCGCAAAATCGATGCCATGGTGGAACTCGCCAACCTTTCCCGCGAAGGTTTCATCAACGGTGATATCTCGACCGTCATGTCGCCGCGCACGGTCATCACCTGGGCCGAAAACGATGAAATCTTCAGCGATCTGGAGTTCGCCTTCCGGCTGACTTTTCTCAACAAATGCGACGAGTTGGAGCGCCCCGTCGTCGCCGAGTATTATCAGCGCTGTTTCGGGGTGGAACTGCCTGAATCCGCGGCCAAGCCAATGATGTAATAGGTCGGTTGTCTTCTGGAGCATTTCCCGTTTGCCAAGGAACCGGCGCGGCCAGGGTTGGCGGTATCCCGTTGATGATACAGGCCACTAGCAAGCCGGAATTACCATGAACCGGGCCGAAAATACCGCCGAACTGGTCAAACGGGTCACCAAAGCGGCCTTTAAGGCCATTGCCGGGCGCGGCGATCTGACGGTCGCTTATGCTCCCGGCGCCGCCGATAGGAAAGCCAACGCTGTCCGCCTGCCGGCGCCCTCGCGGAAGATTTCCTTGCCGGAGCTGTCGCGGCTGCGTGGCGCCGCCGACGCCCTGGCCCTGAACTACCGCTATCATGACGAGGCACCGCACCGGCGGCACATGCCATCGGGCCGGCAGGCCCGGCGCATCTACGACTCCGTCGAACAGATTCGCGTCGAAGCCTTGGGCGCCCGCCGCTTAGGCGGAGTGGCTCAAAACCTGGCGGCGCTCTATGATCACAACTGCCGGGCCAAGGGCTTCGCCGAGGCTGGCGAGGGCGACGAGGCCTTGCTTGCCGAGGCCATCGGCCTGATGGTGCGCGAAAAGCTTACCGGCGCCCCGCCGCCCGCCGCCGCCACCTCCATGGTCGATGCCTGGCGGCCGCGCCTTGACAAAGTGGTTGCAAAACGGATGCGGCTCTTGTCT
>JAUXMA010000066.1 GCA_030623425.1 Rhodospirillaceae bacterium | reverse complement strand
GGCGCCGCCAGAGGCCGAACCGTCGCGGCCCCTGACCCCGTCGGCGCCGCTAAAAGAGGAACCGCCGGTGATCTCCCCCGTCTCGGACGATGGCGGAGCCAAGTTCAAACGCGGACGCCTCACCCATCGGTTGTTGCAATGCCTGCCGGATGTGCCCGGCGATTTGCGTTGCGAGGCGGCGCGGACCTATCTGGCCCGCCCCGTCCACGATCTTTCGCCGCGGGAACAGGCGGAAATCGCCGCCGAGGTCCTGGCCATCCTTGGGCATGCCGATTTCGCCGCCCTTTTCGGACCGGGCAGCCGGGCGGAAGTGTCTTTGATCGGCGACGTCTCGGGCACCGTCATCTCGGCGCAAATGGACCGTTTGCTGGTCACCGACAGGGCCGTCAGCGTCATCGACTACAAAACCAACCGATCGCCGCCGGCCGCCGTTGACGAGGTTCCCGCCATCTACCTCGCGCAGATGGCCGCCTACCGCGCGGCGCTTCGGCGCATTTATCCGGACCGGTCGGTGCGGTGCCTCCTGCTGTGGACCGCCAACGCCGACTTGATGGCCCTGCCCGAGCCCCTTTTGGACCGGCATGCGCCTTGACGCAAGGCCGGCGTCTGCCTAAGTTCAAGTCCGTGCATGGGACGGCGATCCAGTCAAAGAAAATTCCACGTATTTTAAGTTAACATATTGATAGGAAAGAGTTAATGCCGAAACAGGTTACCGACGAGACCTTCGATTCCGAGGTTCTCAGGTCTTCGACGCCAGTCATCGTCGATTTCTGGGCGGAGTGGTGTGGACCCTGCAAACAAATCGCTCCCGTACTCGAGGAGTTGGCCTCGGAGTTGGGCGACAAGGTCACCGTCGCCAAGATCAACATCGACGAAAACCCGATGACTCCGTCCAAGTACGGCGTTCGCGGAATTCCGACCCTGATGCTGTTCAAGGATGGCGAGGTCGCCGCCACCAAGACCGGCGCCTTGCCCAAAAACAAGATGGTCGAATGGATTGAATCGGTGATCTGATCCGGAGCTTGCGATCTCCGCCGCCGGAAACGAACCCCCGCCACCCGGCGGGGTTTTCATTTCATGCGAAAAGCCGCCGTTTCCAAAACGTCCGAATCGTCCCGCCGTCTAGAAATGCTCTATCCGTTCTCCCTCAGCACCTCGCCGGCCAGATACAAGGATCCGCAGATCAGCACCCGGGCGGGGCCGGGAAAATGATCGACAAGGCTTTGCAGGGCCGCGTCGATCTCTACCGCGGCGGCGGCGTCGATGCCGAGCCTTGCCGCCGCGGCGGCCGTTTCCTCGGCGCTCAGGCTGCTCTCCTCGCCGGGGATGGCGACGGCGCGAAGGGCGTTTACTTTCCCCGCCAGAGGTTGAAGAAATGCCAGCGGATCCTTGGTTCGCAGCATGCCGAAGATCAAGTGCAAGGGCCGCTCCCGCCAGCGCCGCGCTTGCCGGGCGAGGGCGCGGGCGGCGGCCGCGTTGTGCCCGCCATCCAGCCAAAGCTCCCAGCCATCGGGCAGAATATCGACAAGTGGGCCGCCGGCCAGCCGTTGCAGCCGGGCCGGCCATTGCACCGCTTTCATTCCAAGGGCGATGGCGGCATCGGCGACGGCGAAATCCCCGAGTTGGTCCAGGCAGGCCACCGCCAGCCCGGCGTTGTGGACTTGATGCGCCCCGGCCAGCGCCGGCGGCGGCAGACGCCGCGTCTTTCCGCCGCTCGACAAAACCACGCCGCCGCGGACGAACCAGTCCTTGCCTTCCCGGATCAACGGCGCGCCTTGCTCCGCCGCCCGCCGGGCGATGACCTTTTCCACCTTTCGTTGCTGGCTGGCGACAACGCAGGCGACGCCGGCTTTCAGGATACCGGCTTTCTCGCCGGCGATTTTCTCCAGCCCGTCGCCCAGGTACCGCTGGTGATCCACCGAAATGGGGGTGAGCACCGTCAGCGCCGGCCGTTCGACCACGCTTGTCGCGTCCAGCCGCCCGCCAAGGCCCGTTTCCAGCAACAACAGGTCGGCCGGGTGACGGGAAAAGGCCAGGAACGCCGCCGCCGTGGTGATCTCGAAAAAGGTGATGGGATCGCCGCCATTGGCCGTCTCGCATTCCTCCAACATGGTTATCAATTCGATATCCGAAATCAGTTCGCCGGCGAGCCTGATCCGCTCGTTGAAGCGGACCAGATGCGGCGAGGTGTAGACATGGACGCGGTGGCCGGCCGCTTCCAGGAAGGCGCGCAGGAAAGCGATCACCGAGCCCTTGCCGTTGGTTCCGGCGACATGGACGACGGCGGGAAGCCGCCTTTGCGGATGGCCCAATCTCCCAAGCAGGGTCTCGATGCGCCCAAGCGAGAGATCGATCAGTTTGGGATGAAGCCGAGTGAGGCGTTCGAGGACGGCTTCGCTACTCATACCAACGACCCTTATTATTGACCCATTGTGATCGCTTTTCCCGTTTCCTCGGTAGGAGGGGAGGCGCCGGCGATGCTGGCCGCATCGTCATGGGTCAATAATAAGGGTCGTTGGTATCAAGTTGGACGGTCCTTAGTTGGACGGCCCTTAGTTGGACGGCCCTTGGTTGGACGGCCCTTGGTTGGACGGTCCTTGGTTGGACGGCCCTTAGTTGGACGGTCCTCGGAGGGAGCCGGATTGGCGGCGGGCGTCTCGGCGGCGGCGGCAATGGAGGCGACATCAGCCGCCGGACCGGTGTTGCGCAGAAGGCCGATGAGGCGAATCAAGGTGTCGCGCAATTCGTGGCGATGAACCACCATGTCGACCATGCCATGGTCGAGCAGGTATTCCGCCCGCTGAAAACCCTCGGGCAACTTTTCGCGGATGGTCTGTTCGATGACACGGGCGCCGGCGAAACCGATGATGGCTCCCGGTTCGGCGACGGCGATGTCGCCCAGCATGGCGAACGAGGCCGTCACGCCGCCAGTGGTGGGATCGGCGAGGACCACGATATAGGGCAGGCCGGCTTCACGGACCTCTTCGACGGCGATGGTTGTCCGTGCCATTTGCATGAGCGAGAGAATGCCTTCCTGCATGCGGGCGCCGCCGGAAGACGGCACGACGATCAGCGATGCGTCCTGGACCACCGCCAAGCGGGCCGCCGTCAGCAACCCTTGACCGACGGCAATACCCATGGAACCGCCCATGAAAGAGAAATCCAGGGCCGCGATGACGACATTGGAGCCGCCCATTTTTCCGTGCGCGACGACCAGCGCGTCGGTCTCGCCGGTTTGGTTCCGCGCTTCTTTCATGCGCTCGGTGTATTTCCTGCGGTCGCGGAACTTCAGGGGATCGGTCGGCACGTCGCCCAGTTCGACGGTCTGATAGGCGGCGTCATCAAACAACATTACCAGCCGTTTTCCGGCCTCCATACGCATGTGATGGCCGCAGCACCGGCAAACCCAGAGATCCTTCTCCAGATCGCTGTGAAAAATCATCTCCTCGCATTTGGGGCAATTGTGCCAGAGGCTGTCGGGAATTTCCTTCTGCCTGCCGACAAGTTCCCTCAGCTTCGGCCGGACCAGGTTCTTAAGCCAATTCATTCAAGCTGCCCCTTTCAGCCGGGCGTCGCGCACACCCTTGGCCAATTCGGCGGTAAAACCCAGCACCGCGTTGGTCAGGCCGGGACGAGCCTTTCCGTCCTCGTCCAGATTTTCCGTTACCTTGCCGACCAGGGCCGATCCGACGACGGCGGCGTCGGCGACGGCGACAACCCCGGCCGCCTGCTCCGGCGTCTTGATGCCGAAACCGACGGCGATGGGAAGGTCGGTATGGCGGCGCAGGCGTTCGACCGCCTTGCGGACGTCCTCGATCCGCGCCGAGGCGGTGCCGGTAATGCCGGTGATGGAAACATAATAGACGAAACCGCTGGCCTTTTCGACCACCCTGGGCAACCTGATCTCGTCGGTGGTCGGCGCCGTCAGATAGATGAAGTTGATTCCCGCCATTCGCGACGGCAGGCAGATCTCATTTTCCTCTTCCGGCGGCAGGTCGACGATGATCAAGCCGTCGACGCCGGCGGCTTTCGCCTCGTTCAAGAAAGCATCGACGCCGAAAATATAAACCGGATTGTAATAACCCATGAGGATGATCGGCGTTTCGCCGTCGCGTTGGCGGAAGTCGGCGACCAGTTCGAGGGTCGTTTTCATTGTCGCGCCGCCTTTCAGCGCCCGCTGGGAACTCATCTGGATGGCCGGGCCGTCGGCCATCGGATCGCTGAACGGCATGCCCAGTTCGATAAAATCGGCGCCGGCGGCGGGAAGACCCCGGAGGATTTCCGCCGACGTTCGCGGATCGGGATCGCCCGCCGTCACGAAGACCACCAAGCCGCCGCGGTTTTCTCTCCTTAAGGCGGCGAAACGGCGATCGATGCGGGTTACCGGCATCACGGGCCGACTCCCGAGACCCGGGCGACGGTGTCCAGGTCCTTGTCGCCGCGGCCGCTCAAATTCATGACCAATAAATTGCCGGCGCCGAGAGCGCCCGCCATCTTGCCCACCTGGGCGATGGCATGGGCCGATTCCAAGGCCGGGATGATGCCTTCCAATCGGGTGCAAAGATGAAAAGCCTCCAGCGCCTCCGCATCGGTGATGGAAACGTATTCGACGCGGCCCGTATCATGCAGCCAGGAATGCTCTGGGCCAATGCCGGGATAGTCAAGGCCGGCGGAAATGGAATGGGCTTCCTCGATCTGGCCATCGGAATCCTGCAGGAGATAGGTGCGGTTGCCGTGCAGGACACCCGGCGAACCGGCACTTAGAGAGGCTGCGTGCCGGCCCGTTTCGATGCCTTTCCCCGCCGCCTCGACGGCGACGAAGCGGACGTTCTTTTCGTCGAGAAATGGATGGAACAGACCGATGGCGTTGGAACCGCCGCCGATACAGGCGACCAGGGTATCCGGCAGCCTTCCCTCGGCGCCGGTGATCTGCTCGCGGACCTCGTCGCCGATGACGCACTGGAAATCGCGAACCATGGCCGGATAGGGATGCGGTCCGGCGCTGGTGCCGATCAAATAATAGGTGGTCTCGACATTGGCGACCCAGTCGCGCAGAGCCTCGTTCAAGGAGTCCTTGAGGGTGCCCGAACCGGCGGTCACCGGTTTCACCTCGGCGCCCAGCATCTTCATGCGAAAGACGTTGGGGGCTTGGCGGTCGATATCCTTGCTCCCCATGTAGATGACGCAAGGAATATCGAACAGGGCGCAAACGGTGGCGGTGGCGACGCCGTGCTGGCCGGCGCCGGTCTCGGCGATGATCCGCGTCTTGCCCATGCGCCGGGCGAGAAGCCCTTGGCCGATGCAGTTGTTGATCTTGTGGGCACCGGTGTGGTTGAGGTCCTCGCGCTTGAAATAAATCTTAGCCCCGCCCAGATGCCGGGTCAGGCGCTCGGCGAAAAAGAGCGGACTGGGCCTGCCGACGTATGTCGACAAGTAATAGTCCATTTCGGCGGCGAAGGCGGCATCATTCCTGGCCTCCTTATAGGTGCGTTCGACATCCAGGATCAGCGGCATCAGGGTTTCGGCGACGAATCGCCCGCCGTAGATGCCAAAACGCCCGCTGTCGTCGGGGCCGGCGCGGTAGGTGCTGAGTTGCTCCATGCCAAGCTCGTGCATTTGCCCGGGTTTTTGTTCCCGCCTCGGCTTGGGAAAACAGCCGTACCCTCCCTTCTCCGGTTCGCGGGGCGCGGGTAATAAACCACAAAGGCGTGGAAAAACGGAGAAATTTGTTGCTTCCGGCGGCGGCGCCATTGATCTCGGCTGTCGGAAATGGACGGCTTGACCGATCTCAGCGGGGATGAGGACAGTTTTCCCGAACAGGCTTTCGCCGCCAGCCGGGCCCGCTATTTTATCGGCACGGACACGGGCACGACGCAACTGGCGGCTTCCTTCAAGACACCCGCGGCGACGACCAACGCGATCGGGATCGGGGTTTGGAACGACGGCGATGTCGTCTTGATCAAAAAATTCATAATGCCGGATGGCCGCATCCTTCGTCCCCGGGAATTACTCGAAATGGGCAGCCTGTCGGCGCACAGGTTGCGTCCCAAAGATGTCAAGTTCGTCGATAATTCCCCGGAACAACTGATCGCCGTCGCCGACCATATGTTTCAGATGACCAGCAATTGCCCGGGCTGGAGAGAGGGGTCGGAGGAAGAACCCTACACCGCTCCCGGTTCGGTAACCTTGCCGCTGCAATCCAGGTATATTGAAGAAATTGCCGATTTGACCTTCTGGGAATAAAAGGTTCTTCACCGATTAACGGGGAAATCAGCCCGCCTTGCCGCGAGGGTGCCTCCCAAAAAAGTAAGCCCTGCCTATTCTCTTGAGAGACCTTGCGGCCATTCTCCCGAGCCGACCTGGGGTCCACGGGCCATCATCCCCGGTAATCGGTGAAGAACCGAATAAAAGGACCTGTTCCCAGAAAGCGACCAGGGGTTGATCGCGCATCGGCAACGGCAAGGTCGGGCCGCCGGCCTCCTCGGGCGGCGTTTCCGGCGCCGGCCGGAGCCAGCCGTCGCAATGGTAGAAAAGCTGCCGCCGCCCGGCTTGTCCTCCGTGCAGGTTTTCTTGCCGCGGCCCGCAAGACAACCGCCGCCAAGCTTTTCGAAGTTTCAGGGTGGGAAAACCTTGGATTTTGCAAAAGCATATGACAAACCTTAAGAAAAAAAGAATGATTTTTGGCTTACGGTTTGAATTGAACTCGCCAAACAGGAAAGTTATGATGCGCCATGGTTGGTCGGTCCTTATATTGCGGGAAATTATTTTACTGCTTAAGGTTGCATAATCGTGCATATGTCACGGCAAGCTGAATGAAGGGTTTTTGATATGGCAGATGAACAAGGCGGGGCCGAAGCTGAAAATTTGACCGTGCCGGAAGAAGGAGCTTATGGCTTGTCCGAAGCGGCGGTGATGATGGACCAGGCACGTGACGACCAAAGCTTGTTGGCCACGGCTTTGGAAAAGAACATGGAGGTGTGGATCGCCATTCGCATGGTGGTTTCACAAAACGACGTCAACTTAACTCAGGAAGTTACGGACAATTTGGTCAGGCTCAGCCAATACGTGGCCGAAACGACGATGAAACATGGGGTTGAATTGCCGGCGGAAGTTCTCGATACACTCATCAACATCAACTTGCAGATTTCAGAGGGTTTTCTGGAAGGGCAATAATATTTTCCGTTTTGCAGAGATGGCCAACCGCCCCGCGGTTTTCCCCGTAGGGCGGTTTCGGCTGTCCAAAAGGCGTCTGAATTCGCCCCGGCCCATGGTCCGCGATCTTGGCGGGCGGTGGGTATTCCCCTCTTTCATTGCGGGCACGTACCGCCATGAGCATTGCAAGCATGCCGGCGTGCCTGGTTCTCGGCGGCGGCGGACATGGCCGGGTTGTCATCGATGCCCTTCTGGCGGCGGCGGCGGATCCCGTCGCCGTGTTGGATGCCGATCCCGACTTGCTGGGCGGCAGCGTACTTGGCGTTCGCGTCATTGATGACGACGCTTTCCTGGAAAAAGCGAAAGCGGAGGGGTTCACCCATTTCGTGCTGGGAACGGGAAGCGTTAAAACCAACCGGCAAAGGCGGGAATTGTTCGGCAAGGGGCTGTCTTGCGGCCTGACGCCCTTGACCATCCGGCACCCGGCGGCGGTTTTGTCCTCTCACTGCCGGACCGGCGCGGGAACGGTCATTTTGGCTGGCGCCGTCGTCAATGCCGGCGCCGTGGTCGAACATGACTGTTCCGTCGGCAGCCATGTTCATCTCGGACCGAGGTCTTGTATCTTGGGAGGCGTGAATGTGGGCTCCCTTGCCATCATCGGAACGAAGGGGCGGTAAGGCTCTGAAAACACGGATGGAAAACACCCCAAGATGATCGTTATCTATATCTAGTGGCCTGTATCATCTAAATTGTACCCCTACGATCGCTTTTCCCGTCCCCTCGGTAGGCTTGAGGGGAACCGTGGCGCCAGTGGCGCCGCGTAAGTCCCCGAAAGGG
>JAUXMA010000008.1 GCA_030623425.1 Rhodospirillaceae bacterium | reverse complement strand
CTTCCTGTGAGCCTGGCAACGGAGCCGTGCTTTTCTGTTCAGCGGTAGAGCGCTCCGTGCCGGCGCCGCTGGCGGTGGCGCTTTCATCCGGGGCGGTCTCACAGGCGGCAATCAACGCGACGGCCGCGAACAGGCCTAAAATCTTAAAACGCATTTGGTTCTCCCCACTCACCGGAACATTAAAAAAATTTAAAAAACATTGCTCTTACCCAAAAGAGCTTATCGTTAAACCCTTTTAAGTGTGTCTGGCATCGTCTTTATGAGTATCTTACTTTTTATTAAAGAGAATATTTCTTAAAGAGAATAAAGATCAATTCCAAGGGTTTTTTGGTTTCCAGCCGCCCAAAGACTTTCATCTTAGGCCTTTTCCGATCACGGAATCAAGGACGACCATGCCGGATCGGAAGCATCCATCGGGGTGATCATCTCGCGTTCGTTGTGGCCGGTTAAATCGATGGAATAAAGCCGCGAGCGGCCGCCGCTGCCGTCGGCCCTGGTCGGCTGCTGGCGGAAAAACATGAGGACCCGACCGTTCGGTGCCCAGGTCGGCGCTTCCACCAGGTAATCCTCGGCGAGCAAACGCTCGCCGCTGCCATCCGGACGCATGGCGCCGATGAAAAAGCGTCCCTTGCGCATCTTGGTGAAGGCGATCAGGTCACCGCGCGGCGACCACACGGGTGTCGCATAGCGTCCCTTGCCGTGGCTGATGCGCCTGACGTTGCGGCCGTCCGAACCCATCACGTAAAGTTGCTGAGTGCCGCCCCTGTCGGAATTGAAGGTTATTTGTTTACCATTGGGAGAATAGCTGGGCGATGTGTCAATGGCGGAATGATGGGTCAACCGTTTAGTGACGCGGGTCCTGAGATCCATGGTGTAGATTTCGGAGTTGCCGTCCTTGGCCATGCTCATGATGACCTTTTTGCCGTCGGGCGAAAATCGCGGAGCAAAGGTCATGCCCGGAAAGTCGCCTAGAATCTCCTGCCGCCCGGTGTCGAGATTGAATATGTAGACGCGCGGAAGGTTGCCGAAATAGGAAAGGTAAATAATTTCCTGCAAGGTCGGTGAAAAACGGGGGGTCAGGACCAGTTCGGCGCCATCGGTGAGAAAATGGTGGTTTTCGCCATCCTGGTCCATGATCGCCAGACGCTTGAGCCGCCGGTTGTGCGGCCCGCTTTCGGCGATATAGACGAGGCGGGAGTCGAAATAGCCGTTCTCGCCAGTAATCCGTTTATAAACGGTATCGGCGATCATGTGGCCGACGCGGCGCCAAGCCTTGGGAACCGTTTGGTAGGCGATCCCCGACATTTGCTGCTCGGCGAAAACATCCCACAGACGGAATTCCACACGCAAGCGGCCGTCGGCGATGATTCGCACCCGCCCTTGGACCAGGGCCTGGGCATTGATTGTCCGCCAGTCGCCGAAACGGGGAAGGTTGTTCGATGCTTGCGCGGTCTGGATGAAGGCGCGCGAGTCGATGGGACGGAATAGCCCCGAACGTTCGAGATCGGCGGCCACCACCAAGCTGATGTTGCGCCCGAACCGCGACTCCGGCTCGGTTGAACCGGCGAAGTCGGTGATCGCTATGGGGAGCGGCTCGACGACGCCGCGCGTGATGTCGATTCTCAGTTCGGCCGCCGCCGGCCCGGCCGCGCCCAGCACCAGCAAAAGGGCCAAGACCGAAAGCGGACGCGCCAACTGGCGGGGATACATTGCGGCCATCATGCTCCGAACATCTCCTTGGGGTTGAAAACCAGAGTCAATGTCTTCCATCGGTCGTATTTTTTGCGCGGCAGTTTGAAAGGCTGACACCTCTTGTTCAAAACCGCCCTAAGCGCACTCTCGGCGGCGGCGCGAAAAAAGGAATCCGTCAGCATGCGCTCTTGTTGTTGAATCCTCGCTTGGCGCACGGTGCCGTCGGGATTCATGGCGACCCAGATCTCGATCACCAGATTCTCCGCGTCCTTGGCCCCGGCCGGCAGGTTCCAGCAACGAGCGATTTGCTGGCGCACCAAATCGATTTCGCTGATCGTCAGCGGCCGCGACGTATCGTAGCGTCGCGACAGCGACGCCAGGGCCTTGGCCGTTTGCTGTTCGAATGCTGATTCCTCTTTCTTTTTATCCTTCTCGCTTTTTTCCTTCGGCTTGGGCTTTTGTCGTTGCAATCCCTTTAACGTTTTCAAGACCGAGGCGAAAGTGTCGGGCGGCTTCGGTTTTCGTTTGGGCTTCGCCTTGACGAGGCGGGGCGGTGCCTGCGGCCGCGGTTTGGCTTTGGGCTTCGGCGGCGGCTTCGGTTTCAGCTTCGGCTTCGGTTGGGTTTCCGGTGGCGGCGGCACGGCGGCGACCTCCGGTTCCGGCTCCGGTGCGGGCGGCGGCGGCGCTTCCGCCTTCGGCGGCGGTTGCCGTTTGGGCTCGGGTTTCGGCGCCGGCGCATTGGTGGTCTCGGCCACCGTCACGATTTCGACCACGATCGGCGCTTCAACCATGGACAAATCGCGGCGCAATTCCGGCAGTCCGAAGTAACCGACCACTATCACCATCGTATGAAACAAGATGGAATGGGCGAAGCCTTTGCGCATGAGCGTTGTCCGGACTCTTTCCTCTATTTCCCAGGCTTTGCGATCAACTGACGGGCGACCAAGGCCACCTTCTTGAAACCGGCGGCGTTGATTGTCCCCATCACTTCCATCACCCGTCCGTAATTGATCGCCTGGTCGCCGCGCACAAAAATCCGGACGTCGGGGTTGTTGCCGGCAATCGCCACAAGGCGCGGGGCCAGGGCGGCGAGATCGAGCTCGGTATCCTGGAGGAAAATGCGCCCCTCGGCGTTGATCGTGACGGCCAGAGGCTCGATTTCGTCGGCAATCACCTGGGCCGTGGTCTTCGGCAGATCGACCTTGACGCCGACGGTCAAAAGCGGCGCCGTTATCATGAAAATAATCAGCAGCACCAGCATGACGTCGACCATCGGAGTGACGTTGATTTCACTCATCGGGCGGTCGCCGCGACGGTAAAAACGGCCATGGCCGAAGTGGCGCGAACCTGGTTGCGTGGAAACGGCCATGATCAGTCCTTTTCCTCCATCTGGCGCGATAGAATGGCGGAGAACTCGCCGGCAAAACTGTCAAGGCGTCCGGCATAGCGGTCCAGATCCTTGCTGAGCTTGTTGAAAGCGAGCACCGCCGGGATCGCCGCCAGCAAACCCAGCGCCGTGGCGAACAAGGCTTCGGC
The DNA here is from genome assembly GCA_030623425.1 of Rhodospirillaceae bacterium. Lineage (GTDB taxonomy): Bacteria > Pseudomonadota > Alphaproteobacteria > Rhodospirillales > 2-02-FULL-58-16. Next base: position 11,326 of record JAUXMA010000008.1, on the reverse strand, counting down.
GATGCCGGGCGCAACCACCACCAGCGACGTGTTCTTGGTGAGCGCGATCGCCTGGAAACTGTTCATGATGCCCCAGACCGTGCCAAAAAGCCCAATGAAAGGCGCCGTGGCGCCGGTGGAAGCAAGGAAAGTCATATATCGTTCGGCCTGATCCATTTCGCGGGCCAGGGTAATCTGCATGACCCGCTCGATCCGCTCATTCAAACTCACCCGGCCGCCATCTTGCCCCGAGAGCCCCACCGGAATCGCCCGCCGCCATTCTCGCATGGCGGCGACGAATACGGCGGTCATCGGGTCGCGCGGCTGGGCGCCGATGCGGTCATAAAGATCGTCCAGAGAAACGCCGGACCAGAAGGACTGCTCGAATTCCGACGCCCGGGCGTTAAGACGACGAAGGCCGATCAGCTTTTCGAAGATGATCGCCCAGCACCAAATGGACGCCAGCAGCAAAATAATGATCACCGCCTTGACGATCACGTCGGCCCTCAGAAACAAGGACCAAACGGAAAAGTCGATGGCGGCGACCGATCCGCCTAACGTGACGGTGTCAATGATGTTGTTCTCCATTCTTCAGCCTTGTCGATGGGGTGGAAAAAATTCTCGAAACCGCTCCTTAAGGCCGGTGGGAAGACGGGCCGTCCGTTTCGACGTCAAGTTCATGCAGGCAAGAGTGATTTGCATACGGACCAAGTCTTCGGCGCCGCGCCTTACCAGTTGTTGGAGGCAAAGGGAAGCGCCGCCGATTTCCAGTATCCGCGTGTGGACTTCCAACAGATCGTCCAGCCGCGCCGGTTTCAGATAGTCCACCGCCATTTGGCGAACCGCCAGAGCGATGCCGGTCCCCGGGCCGTCGCCGTCCATCAGGCGAGAATTTTCAAAGCCAAGGCCGCGTAACATTTCGGTCCGCGCCCGCTCGGCGAACTTAAGGTAATTGGCGTAATAAACGACGCCGCCGGCATCCGTGTCTTCGTAATAGACGCGGAGCTGAAAGACATGCGGTCCCTCGGCGCTTTCCCGGGGCGGTTCCTTCGGCAAAGCCTCAGTCATTTGCGGTCTCGACATCGAGGTCCATCCGCGACCCTTTTGGCGGCCGTATTACGAGGTGGCGGTATGCTTGTTCCGACAGGGCGCGGCCGCGTGGCGTGCGCATCAGAAACCCCTGTTGAATCAAGTAGGGCTCGATCACTTCCTCGATGGTATCGCGCTGTTCCGACAGCGCCGCCGCCAGGGTCTCGACTCCGACCGGCCCGCCACCGTAATTCTCGGCGATGCAACGCAAGTAGCGCCGGTCCATGGCGTCAAGGCCTGACTTGTCCACTTCCAGCCGCTTGAGGGCCTTATCGACGGCGCTTTCATCCATTTTGTTGGTGCCGTCGACGGCAGCGAAATCGCGCACTCTTCGGAGCAGCCGACAGGCTATCCGCGGAGTGCCGCGCGAGCGGCGGGAGATTTCGCCGACGCCGTTGGCGGTTAAATTGAAACCCAGGAGCCCGGCGTTGCGGCCGACGATCTGCTCCAGCTCCCCGGCCGAGTAAAAGACCACCCGCAAGTGAATTCCAAAGCGCTCGCGTAGAGGCGTCGTGATCAGCCCGGAGCGCGTTGTCGCGCCGACCAGGGTAAAAGGCGGCAGATCGATACGCACGGACCTGGCCGCCGGCCCCTCGCCAATGATCAGATCGAGTTGGAAGTCTTCCAGGGCCGGATAGAGGGTTTCCTCGACGGCCGGATTGAGGCGGTGAATTTCGTCGATGAAAAGAACGTCCCTGGGTTGCAGGTTGGTCAGGATCGCCGCCAAATCCCCGGCCTTGACGAGGACCGGGCCGGAGGTGGCGCGAAAACCCACTCCGAGTTCGCGGGCGACGATCTGCGCCAGCGTCGTCTTGCCCAGGCCCGGCGGTCCGTAAAACAACACATGGTCGAGGGCTTCGCCGCGGACCCGCGCCGCCCCGATGAACACCCGCAAATTGTCGCAGACTTGACGCTGGCCTATGAATTCGGCGATGCGGGTGGGGCGCAGCTTGGCATCGGGATGATCGTCCTTGCGTTCTTCTCTTGCGATGAGGCGGTCGCCCGGCTGTTCGGGCGCGCTGCCGGGATTGTCTGTCATCGGCTATATTCCCGCGGTCCCAACTCCGACAACCCGCCTCGGATCAAGGCTTCCACGCCGGACTCGGGCTTCAGTTTGCCGACGGCCCGCGAAACCGCCGCCAGCGCTTGCGAAGGGTTGTAACCGAGATTGATCAGAGCGGAAACCGCATCGGCCGCCGCGCCGCTTTCGCCGCCCGCCGCGGGGGCGGCGAAAGCGCCGGCGCCGAAGGCAATATCGCCGACCTTGCCCTTGAGCTCGCTTAAGATCCTGGTCGCCAGTTTCGGTCCGACGCCGGCGGCGCGGCAAAGAGCGTTCCGATCCTCCGCCATCACCGCCTGTGACAACTCACCGGTACCCAACACGCTGAGGATCGCCAGTCCCGCTTTCGCTCCCACGCCTTGCACCGCGGTCAACGAACGAAACCAATCGCGTTCGGCCGTATCGATGAAACCATAGAGATGGATGTGATCCTCGCGGACATGGGTGTCGATGAGCAAGCTTGCCGTCTCCCCGACGGTAAGCCGGTTCAGGCAACGGCCGGAACAGAAGACCAAGTAGCCAACGCCGGAAACGTCAACGACGGCCCAGTCCCCGCCCAAGGAATCGACAACGCCCGAGAGCTTGGCGATCATGGGTTGGCCACCGTGGCTTGGTAATGGGATTCCGCCTTGGCGATCCTGAGGGCGGTTTCCCGGTGATGGACGTGGCAGATGGCGACGGCGAGGGCGTCCGCCGCGTCGGCGCTGGTGATGACGCATCCCGGCAACAGCATCCGCACCATCATCTGAACTTGTTTTTTGGCGGCGTGACCGGTGCCGACCACGGCTTTCTTAACCAGGTTGGGCGAATATTCGGCGACGCTCAGCCCGCCCTGGGCGGCAACCAGAAGGGCGACGCCCCGCGCCTGTCCCAGTTTCAGGGTGGAGACGGGATTCCGATTAACGAAGGTCTTCTCCACCGCTGCCTCGTCGGGAGAATATCGGGCGATTGCCACGGCCAGACCTTCGTGCAATTGCATCAGTCTTTGGGCGAGACCCAGGCCGGCGCCGCTGCTGATAACGCCGTTGGCGACGTGGCGGAGACGATTGTCATTGGCCTCGACGACGCCCCAACCGGTATTGCGCAAACCCGGATCCAGTCCAAGAATTCTCATCTCGTCATGGCCTCGTCCATGGTATGACTCATCCGCCCAGACGCTCCATCACATCCTCGGAGACGTCGAAGTTGGCGACCACCCGTTGCACGTCGTCGTTGTCATCGAGAATGTTCAAAAACTTGAAAAGGGCGCCGGCCACCTCTTCGTCCACCGGCACCGTGTTCTGCGGTTTCCAATCCAGATGCGCCGCCGCGGCGGTGCCGAATTTCGCTTCGAGGGCATCACGCACGGCGTTGAGATCATCCGCCGCGCAGATGATCTCGTGCCCGGCCTCGCCGGATTCGATGTCGTCGGCGCCCGCCTCGATAGCGGCCTCGAACATGCTCTCGGTACTGGTCACCTCGGCCTTGAAATTGATCAGGCCGATGCGCTCGAAGAGAAAGCTGACGCTGCCCGATTCGCCCAGATTGCCGCCATGCTTGCTGAAAGCCGAGCGGATCTCGGCGGCGGTGCGATTGCGGTTGTCGGTGAGCGTTTCGATTATCAGGGCAACGCCACCGGGGCCGTAACCTTCGTAGCGCACTTCCACGAAGCTGGCGTCGTCTCCAGCGCCGGTACCGCGTTTGATGGCACGTTCCATGGTTCCCTTGGGCATGTTGGCCGCCTTGGCGGAAGCGATCGCCGAGCGCAATCGCGGATTCATGTCCGGATCGGGCAAACCCGATTTGGCGGCCACGGTTAATTCCCGGATCAGCTTGGTGAAAATCTTGGCGCGCTTGCTGTCTTGGGCGCCCTTCCGGTACATGATGTTTTTGAACTGGGAATGGCCGGCCATGTTTCGATAATTTGCCTGTTAAGAAATATAGTGTAGGTAACAACCTGGATTTATACCATATATAGAGTTCAAAGGCATAGATATCGCGGAAGCGGTTAGCAAAGCAATATGGCAGGATTGGGGCACCGGCAAAAGATCGCCTCGGCCTGCGATCACAGCGGCCATTGCTCGGACAGACAACCGCCGAGGCGCAATGGGGCGACGCGACGGGCAAGGCCGGTTTCGTCGTCGGTTTCCACAAACAGCGCGCACAAGGTGGCCTCGCCCGCCGACGGGTGCAGACGATACATCGGCAGCTTGCTGGTAAAACGCGCCACCGCCGTTTCCTTGACCATGCCGATGACGGAATCGAAATCGCCGCACATCCCCATATCGGTCTGATAGGCGGTGCCGCCGGGAAGAATCATGGCATCGGCGGTGGGAACGTGGGTGTGACTGCCAACGACCAGTGAAACCCGCCCGTCCAGCTTGTGACCCATGGCCATTTTCTCGCTCGTCGCTTCGGCATGGATATCGACGATGATGCAGTCCACGGTAACACCAAGCCGGTGGCGCGCCAGCTCGGTTTCGACGGCGGCGAAAGGATCGTCCAGAGAATCCATGAACAAACAGCCTATGGGATGGATTACCAAAACCTTGCTCCCCTTGGCGGTGGTGAAAACGCCCGTCCCTCTTCCCGGCGTCCCTTTAGGATAGTTCATGGGCCTCAAGAGACGGGAATCGCCGTCGAGGAAGTTCAAAATCTCGCGTCGGTTCCAAACGTGGTTGCCGGTGGTGATGACATCGGCCCCGGCTTCGTAAAACGAGTTGCAGATCTGTTCGGTGATGCCAAAGCCATGGGCGGCGTTCTCGCCGTTAACAACCACGAAATCCAGAGCCAACCGGCGGCGCAGATCGGCGATGTTGTCAACGAAGACCTTGCGGCCGGAGCGGCCGACAACATCTCCGCAAACCAGGATTTTCATGGCTTGCCATCCATCCCTATTTGGCCACCTTCCCCCTGTCGCCCGTCGTGGCCACCATGGCGGCGGTCGTGGATCGTCCTGTTATCGGCAAGCGGCCCGGAAACCGATAGCCGGAAAGTTCGCGTGGAAAAGCAATGGATATAATGGATGGGGATGAACTTTGAAAGGGACGGTGCCGCGGCGGCCGTTGTCCATTCTATTCTCTGTGGCCCGCATATGCAGGTGGGCGCCATATACCGAGCCCACGAGCCCGGCAGGGACAGCTCCCGAGAAAAAATATTGGCCCCAAGAATTTTCCGGTTTAACGCACCTAGCAGCTACCGTCCGGGAAGAGTTTAAGGCTATTCCAAGGTTTCCGCAATATTCTCGATGCGCAGGGCCAGCTTCTCGATGTTGGCGCCGATGGTTTCCTCGGCTTCCAGGCGGGCCGCCGCCCCTTTGTCGGCGGCGCGCAAAACCTCCATCTTGGCATAGGCATCCGACAGCTCGTCGGCAACCAAAAGGCTGACCATAACCAGCAAACGGGCATCGCCGATTTGACCAACCGCCGCCGCCAGTTCGCTGACCCTTTTGTCGACATAGGCCCCCAGCCGCGACAAATGGGCTTCCTGGCCGTTATCGCAAGCAATCTGATATTTGCGGCCGTTGATGGTCAGCGAAACCTGCGCCATGGATCAAATCTTCAATTTTCCAAAAACGCCTTCAGACGATTGATGGCGCCATCCAGGTGGATCGACATGGAATCGTTGTTTTTTTTCATCGCCGCGTTTGTCGCGCGCACCATCTCCATCTCCTCGGCCAGTCGGTCGCCGGAACCGCCGGATTTCTTGCGCTTGTTGACCGCGGCCTCCAAGCGAGCGACAGCCTGATCGAGGTGCTGCTGCGCCCGTTCTACTTGTCCCGCTTTTTTGATATTTGATGTCGTCAAGGACCACAGACCTTCCATCGGATGTTCCGTCCGAGGGCGATGGCAGAATATGCTTGTCTCCGCAAAGGCGTCAACCGCCCAAAAATTCCATTGACTCCATTTACTCCATTGACGGAAAGGCGCAATCGGACGATGTTGCCGCTTTCGAAAACCCGCCTACCACCCAAATGGGTATGTGGATTCCTCCCCGGCGGGGTATTATGTTGCTTTATCCGTCTGTGCTAGTGAAGGGAGGGGCGGTTTTTTCATTTCGCTTTACTTTGAACTTTTTTTTTGCGGAGGACGCAATGACGGTTCGTGTTGCCATCAATGGTTTTGGCCGGATCGGCCGTTTGGCCCTGAGGGCGATCATCGAGTCCAAACGTAAGGACATCTTGGTGGTCGGCATCAACGACCTCGGCTCGGTGGAAGCCAATGCACATCTGCTCAGATATGATTCGGTGCACGGCATGCCGCCGTTCAAAGTCGGGGTCAAGAACAACACTATCAACGTCGGCCGGGGCGACATCATGGTGACCGCCGAACGCGATCCCACCAAATTGCCTTGGAAAAAGCTCAAGGTCGACGTGACCATGGAGTGCACCGGCCTTTTCACCAGCCGTGAAAAGTCGGCCAAGCACCTCAAGTCCGGCGCCAGGAAAGTGCTGGTCTCGGCGCCGACAAACAACGCCGACTTGACCGTCGTCTACGGCGTCAACGACGACAAGCTGAACAAGAAGCACCGTGTGGTTTCCAACGCTTCCTGCACGACCAACTGCCTGGCCCCGGTGGCTTATGTCCTCCACCAGGCCCTGGGAATCGAAAAGGGTTTCATGACCACGGTGCACGCTTCAACCGGCGACCAGCGGATGGTCGACACCCTGCATAGCGACCTGCAGCGGGCGCGCGCCGCCTCGGCATCCTTGATCCCCGCCACCACCGGCGCGGCAAGAGCCATCGGCGAGGTGCTGCCGGAACTGGCGGGTAAGCTGGACGGCTATGCGATCCGGGTGCCGACCCTGAACGTTTCCCTCGTTGACCTCACCTTCATCGCCGCCAAAACCACTTCGGTGAAAGAAGTCAACGAGATCATTAAAAAAGCCTCCAGAAGCCGCCGCCTGAAAGGAATTCTGGCCACCACCGAGCAGCCGATGGTGTCCATAGACTTCAATCACAATCCCTGTAGTTCCACGGTCGACCTGCCCCAGACGCAGGTTATAAAGGGCAATTTCGTGCGCATCCTGTCGTGGTACGATAACGAGTGGGGCTTTTCCAACCGCATGGCCGACGTGGCCGCCGTCATGGCCAATATCGGCTGATGTAAGACTCCGCCCGATCTGTTCGAATCCGGTTGCGCCAGGGTCAGACCCGATCTGAAAGGAGAGAGGGCGGCATTCGTCAATCGCGGCGACACCTCCAGCGGACGGGGTTCCGGACCCCGCTTCGCCATTGGTAAACCCTCTTTCACGTTAACCGCATGGGTGCGCCCCGGATTATCGTCCACAATCTAGAGCAAGCCAAGGCGGCGCTGAAAGTGGCCGACGAGTTGGCTGTCGCCGTCACCTTGATCAGCGCCCCTGGCGCCGCCGCCTATCTGGGCGCCGCCGTTTTTCGCGACATGATCAATGAGGCGTCCCGCTGTCATCCCGGTGTCAGCCATGAGGCGGTCCTCGATTGCGGCGATGATCCCGGTTTGGTTCTGGGAGCGCTGCGCCACGGCATCAAGGCGGTGCGGGTCGATGTCGGCGCCGATGTCGGAACCCGCCTTGCCGATATCGCCGCCCAGCAGGGCGCGATTATCTTGACGGACGAGACGCCGGCGCTCGACCTTATCGACAGCTCCGATCCCCTGGCCGCCTGCCGTACTTGGTTGGCGGCCGCCGATCGGGGTTCGGATTCGTTGAAGCCAAGGAAAAGGTCGAAAAATTGACCTCCGGAAGTTGCCGGCTCTATCTGATCACGCCGCCAGGCATGGACCCGGCGGCGTTCGCCGATGTCCTGGCTTCGGCCCTGGACGCCGGTGACGTGGCCTGCGTTCAATTGCGCCTCAAGGGGGTGGACGCCGATGCCGTCCGCCACGCCGCCGACATCCTCCGCCCGGTCGTCAAGGAACGCGACATCGCCTTCATCCTCAACGATTTCCCCAGCCTGGCCGCCGAATTGGGCTGCGACGGCGTCCACATCGGCCAAAAGGACGGCGCTTTCGCCGCCGCCCGCCAAGCCGTCGGCGAGGGCGCCATCGTCGGCGTCACCTGTCACGACTCCCGCCATCTCGCCATCGAGGCGGCCGAGAAAGGCGCCGGCTACGTGGCTTTCGGCGCCTTCTTTCCGACCGCGACCAAGGAGCCGAAGAGCCGGGCCGATCCGGGGATTCTCGAATGGTGGGACGAATTGACGACCGTGCCCTCGGTGGCCATCGGCGGGATTACCCCCGGCAACTGCGCACCGCTGATAGAGACCGGCGCCGATTTCCTCGCCGTTGTCGCCGGCGTTTGGAACCACCCGGACGGCCCGGCGCAAGCGGTGAAGGCGTTCAACAGGGTGTTTTCGGAAGCGGCGGAAAATCGATCCCATCTCCTCGTTGCTTCTCGTAAACCAACCTGTTAGGTTCCGCGCCTCGACTTTTCAAGATACCTTCCGAGTACGGTTAAGGTCATGAAAATCAACGGAAACGCCGTCCGTCCCGGGATGGTGATCGAACATCAGAAACGCCTTTGGCGGGTGGTCAAGATCCAGCACACCCAACCAGGAAAAGGCGGAGCCTATTTGCAGGTGGAGCTCAAGGATATTCGTGACGGAACCAAGCTCAACGAGCGTTTCCGTTCCTCGGCAACGGTGGAGCGAGCACGTCTGGACCAGAAGCCTTTCCAGTACCTCTATTCAGACGGCGACATGCACACTTTCATGGACAACGAGACTTATGAGCAAGTGACGCTGGGTGGAAATCTGATCGGCGGCGATCAGACCCGTTTCATGAAGGAAAACATGACGGTGACTATCGAATTTTACGAAGGCGCGGCCATCGGCTTGCGGTTACCCGATACGGTGGTCCTGGAAGTCGTCGAGGCCGACGCCGTGGTCAAAGGGCAAACGGCGTCCTCGTCTTATAAGCCCGCCGTCCTTGAGAACGGCGCCAAGACCATGGTGCCGCCTCACATCGCCGCCGGCACGCGGATTGTCGTCAATACCGTCGATGGCTCCTATGTGGAACGAGCCAAGGATTGAGAACAGATCCTCATGACCCATCTCCGTTCCGCCCTGATCAACGTGATGTGCGGCGCAGCGCAAAAGGTGGCGCGTAAGCTGGTCCGCGACTTCGGCGAGGTGGAACATCTGCAGGTATCGAGAAAAGGCCCCGCCGATTTCGTCAGCACCGCCGACAAGACCGCCGAGAAAACCTTGCTGCGCGAACTCGGCAAGGCACGGCCGGGTTACGGGTTTCTTGCCGAGGAAGGCGGCGCGATTGCCGGCACCGACACATCGAACCGCTGGATCATCGATCCACTGGACGGAACAAGCAATTACCTTCACGGCATTCCCCACTTTGCCATCTCCATCGCTTTGGAGCGGGATGGAGAACCCTTCGCCGGCGTTATTTACGAGCCCGTGCACGATGAAATGTTTTGGGCGGAAAAAGGGCAAGGCGCCCATTTAAACGGTCGCCGGATCAGGGTGTCCTCCCGCCACCGTCTGGACGAATCGCTTTTCGCCACCGGCATTCCTTTTAAAGGCGCTGGCAATCATGCCCGGTTTTTGCGGCAATTGCAGACGGTGATGGCGCTATCGGCCGGTGTCAGGCGTTTCGGGTCGGCGGCGCTCGATTTGGCCTATGTCGCCGCCGGGCGTTACGATGGCTACTGGGAAACCGGACTCAAAGTCTGGGACATGGCGGCAGGCATTGCCCTGGTGCGTGAAGCCGGCGGTTTCGTCAGCGAAATCGGCGGCGGCAAAGACATGATGACAAGCGGTGACATTCTCGCCACCAACAGCCAATTTCATGCGCTCCTGGGAAAAATCCTGCGCCAAACGGCGACCGGAAAACCCTGAGGAACGGGACCAACGGCAACCGGAAACCAGTTGTGCGCCACCCCCCCCCTTGGCTATGGTGAATCGAACGGTCCACAAATGGGTTTTGTGAATCGCCTTTAAGGAACCGGAGACATCCATGAGAAACCCGCGAACTCTCATCCGTTTGGCTTTCGTGGGCATTGCGCCAGCCTTGATTGCCACGGCCTTCATGACCGGGGCGCGAGCCCAGATGGAGCTCAGCGACGCCAATGTCACGGTGGATCTCAGCGTCCTCGAAGACAGCGGTTCCGCGACCGCACCCGGGGATTTGCCGTCGATTACCGGATTCCGCCGCTTATTGGTGCCGGGATCGAAATTCCCTGTTTCGACTTTGCACGTCCCACTTGCTCCTGGAACGGTTTCACCCGGCGCCGGGAAAAAAGCCAAGAAACGCCGTCTGACAAAGATGACAGCCCCACCAGCCCGGGCCGTCAAGGAGCCGAAACCCCCGGCCATGCCAAAAAGCCTTTCAGCGCCGCCGCCGCCGCCACAACAAAAGATTGCGAAAACAGAACTTAAAATACCAAAAGCGCCGCCGCCGCCGGCCATTCCGGTCGAGAAGGTCCGCACCGAACCACTGAAAAAAGCCAAACCGGCCGTGGCAAAGAAAATAAAAGAGCCAAAAAAATTGTTGCCGTTGCCGCCTCCTCCACCACCACAAAAGATTGCGAAAACAGAACCTAAACCACTAAAAACGCCACCGCCGCCACCGCCGCCGGTGGCGCAAGCGGTGACACCCAAAGCCGCCAAGGCGCCCGAGACGCAGCCAGACCTTCAACAACAGGCTTCGTTGCCGACCACCGCTTCGCTTCTGAAGCTAGGCAAGGCCTTGCATGTGGAATTCAAGCCCACGGTCTCGAAACTACCGACGAAGGCGAAGGAACAACTTAAAGCTTTGGCGGACGGGTTAAAAAAGAATAAGAACCTGCGTTTACAGCTTAGGGCTTACGCTGGAGGAAAGTCTGTTTCTTCAAGTCGGGCCAGGCGGTTGTCGCTTTCGCGCGCCCTGTCGGTGCGTACCTTCCTGATCGAGAACGGCATCCAAAGCACCCGCATAGACGTACGCGCGCTAGGAAATAAAACGGCGGAGAAACCCGTGAACCGAGTCGACGTGAACATTACCGAACGGTAAGGCCCGTTCCGTTTAGCGATAGAACCCATTCACTGGAGATTTCCCATATCATGAATCAGCCGCGGCGTTTTCTCGTCCGGATGATCCTTTTTTTGGCCGCGGTTGCGATCGTGTCCGGCATTTTGTACCAGCAGCTGGGGACGGCCCTCCTGGCTAACGCCTACCTCAACGGCTCGATTCTGGGCGTTTTTCTGCTCGGCATCCTCTACAACTTCCGTCAGGTCATGATGCTTT
>JAUXMA010000127.1 GCA_030623425.1 Rhodospirillaceae bacterium | reverse complement strand
GGACGGGGTGCGGGCCTTGTTCAGCGGCGGCCTGTACGCGCCGCCGCCGCTGACCGCTGACGAGGAAAGCCTGGCCCGGTCCCTGGCCGGTCGAGCCTTTGGCCATGCCGACATGCCCGCCGCCGTCGCCCTCGAATATCCGTCGTGGCTGGTGGGGTCCTTGCGCCGCCTTTTCGGTGATTCCCTGGCCGCCGAAATGTCGGCGCCCAATCGCCCGGCGCCGGTCGATCTTCGCGCCAACAGCCTGAAAGGCGGTCGTGACGACGCCGGCGACGCCCTGGCCAGGGACGGCATTGAAACCGAACCCACTCCCTTCTCGCCCGTCGGCTTGCGGCTGGGCGGACGCGCCAACCTCGCCGCCGCCGCCGCCTACCGCGACGGCCTGGTCGAGGTCCAGGACGAAGGTTCGCAACTGATCGCCCTTTTGACCGCCGCCGCCGCCGGCATGACGGTGGTGGATTTCTGCGCCGGCGGCGGCGGCAAGGCGCTCGCCCTCGCCGCCGCCATGGCCAACCAGGGGCGGGTCATCGCCGCCGACGTCTCGGAAAACCGGCTGCGCAAAATGATCCCCAGGCTGCGCCGCTCCGGAGCCGCCATCGTCGAGACAAGGTTGCTCGCCGACGCCGACGCCTGGCCGGCGGAAAACGAGGCCATCGCCGAGCGGCTGCTCCTCGACGTGCCCTGTTCCGGCTCCGGCGCCTGGCGCCGCGACCCGGAGGCCAAATGGCGGCTGAGCCGCGATGACGTGACTCGCTTCGCCGAACAACAGCGGCGCATCCTCGCCGCCGCCCACCGGCTGACCAAGGTCGGCGGCAGGCTCGTCTATGCCACCTGTTCGCTGCTCGAAGAGGAGAACGAGGAGCAAATGACCTGGTTCCTTGAAACCCACCCCGGTTTCGCCGCCCTCTCCGTGGCCGACGTTTGGGCGGAAACGTTGCCCGGTTGCTGTCCCGCCGCCGGACCGTATTTGCGTCTGAGTCCGGCCGCCACCGGCACCGACGGATTTTTCGTCGCGGTTTTGCAAAGGCGGCACGAATAGCGGACTCTCCCCGCCGCTTTTCCCTTGACAGCGGCCGTCGCCAAGACAAGATTCAATACAGTTCCAAGGGGCGCCCCATGAGGGGGCTGAGAGACCGTCCGTCGCCTGGCTTCTTGCCGGCGCAACGGCAGAAGACCCTTCGAACCTGATCCGGGTCATGCCGGCGTAGGAATCGGAACGTCATCAATTGTCATTTCCGCCATCGACGTTTCTTCGCGGACCTCCTGAACCCGGCGCCGGCGCCAAAGCCGCTGTCGGGGCAAATTGAAGGAGATTTTCATGAGAGAACGGTTTTCCGTCACCACCGGGGCGATTCCGGGCTCGCGCAAGGTCCACCATAAAGGCCGGATGCACCCCGACCTGCGCGTTCCGGCCCGCCAGATCGACCTGCACCCGAGCTCTGGCGAGCCGCCGATTTGCGTTTACGACACCTCCGGCCCCTATACCGACCCGCAAGCGGAAATCGACATCCTCGCCGGCCTGCCCCGCCTCCGGGCGGACTGGATCGCCGCCCGCGGCGACGTCGAGGAATACGAGGGCCGCGACATCAAGCCTGAAGACAACGGCCTGAAAGAGGAAACGGCCCGCATCGCCCGCTTTCCCGTCGCCCATCGGCCGATGCGGGCCAAGGCCGGCCGGACGGTGACACAATTGGCTTATGCCCGCGCCGGCATCATCACCCCGGAAATGGAATTCATCGCCATTCGCGAGAACGAAGGCCGCGAACGCCAGGCGGCAAGCGCGCCGGCGAGCGGCGAGTCCTTCGGCGCCGAGATTCCCGATTTGGTGACGCCCGAATTCGTCCGCGACGAAATCGCCAGGGGCCGCGCCATCATCCCCGCCAACATCAACCACCCGGAGAGCGAGCCGTTGATCATCGGCCGTAATTTCCTGGTCAAGATCAACGCCAACATCGGCAACTCGTCGGTGACCTCGTCGGTCGCCGAGGAAGTGGACAAGATGGTATGGGCGATCCGCTGGGGCGCCGACACGGTCATGGATTTGTCGACCGGAATCAACATCCACAACACCCGCGAGTGGATCATCCGCAACGCAAGCGTCCCCATCGGTACCGTGCCTATCTACCAGGCGCTGGAAAAGGTTGGCGGTATTCCCGAGGAGCTGACCTGGGGCGTCTTCCGCGATACCCTGATCGAACAGGCCGAACAGGGCGTCGATTACTTCACCATCCATTCCGGCCTCCGCCTGCGCTTCGTCCCGCTGACCGCCGAGCGCGTCACCGGCATTGTCTCGCGCGGCGGCGCGGCCATGGCCAAGTGGTGCCTGGCCCACCACAAGGAAAGCTTCCTCTACGAGCATTTCGAGGACATCTGCGAGATCCTGCGCGCCTATGACATCGCCTTCTCGCTGGGCGACGGTCTGCGCCCCGGCTCGATCGCCGACGCCAACGACGAAGCCCAGTTCGCCGAACTGGAGACCATAGGCGAGCAATGCCGCATCGCCTGGCGGCACGACTGCCAGGTGATGATCGAAGGCCCGGGCCACGTGCCGATGGACAAGATCAAGGTCAACATGGACAAACAGCTCGACTGCTGCGACGAAGCCCCTTTTTATACCCTCGGCCCGCTGACCACCGACATCGCGCCGGGCTACGACCACATCACGTCCGGCATCGGCGCGGCAATGATCGGCTGGTACGGCTGCGCCATGCTCTGTTACGTGACGCCCAAGGAGCATTTGGGCCTGCCCGACCGCGACGACGTGCGGGTCGGAGTCATCACATACCGCATCGCCGCCCATGCCGCCGATCTCGCCAAGGGCCATCCCGGCGCCGCCGCCCGCGACGACGCGCTCAGCCGGGCCCGTTTCGATTTCCGCTGGCGGGATCAGTTCAACCTGTCGCTGGATCCGCTGACGGCGGAAGATTTCCACGACCAAACCCTGCCCGCCGAAGGCGCCAAGACAGCCCACTTCTGCTCGATGTGCGGCCCTAGGTTCTGCTCCATGAAGATCACCCAGGACGTGCGCGACTACGCCAAGAAGGGCATGGCCGAGACATCGCGCGAATTTAAGGATGGCGACAGCGAGATTTACCGCAAAACAGCGCCCAATCAGCCGATAAAGGCGGCGGAATAGCAATAGCCGAGCCGCTTTCGGCGTCCTTCGGCCGACGCCGCTTCCGTGCAAACGGGAAATGCTATTGTGCTAGCCGCTTTTGCCGGTCTTGGGCGGCGCCGCGGGGATACTTTTTCCGCAGCCCGCGTTCAGCCAAACGGTGCAGATCTTGATCCAATTGTCGACGGCATCGTTGCGCCGCAGGCTCAAATCGGGAACGCTGTTACAATAGACCTGCAGCGGCTTGCCGCTCGCCGCTTGCTGCTCGGCCAAGGCCGGCACGGCGCCGATCGTTAGCAGTGTCAAGGCGGAACTCAGCAAAATTCGTTTCATGGTTCGGATCTCCATCGGAAATTTAGCCGACAGCATACACAACTCCCGCCGCGTTTCTTCAAGCGCCGCCGTCGCGGGACTGGCGGGGGACGCGGCTATGGGCTATGGTCCGGCAGCCGTTGATCAACCCGGCCCGATCCCTTCGGCCCGCCCATGAGCGAACGCATCCTCATCATCGATTTCGGATCGCAAGTGACCCAGCTGATCGCCAGACGGGTGCGCGAAAGCGGCGTCTATTCGGAAATCCATCCCATCAACAAGGTCAGCGAACGGTCGATCCGGAATTTCGCCCCCAAGGCGGTGATCCTTTCGGGCGGGCCGGCGTCGGTGACCGACAGCGGCACGCCGAGGGCGCCGGACGCACTCTTCGCATTGGGTATTCCCGTGCTCGGCATCTGTTACGGGCAGCAGGCCATGGTCGAGCAACTGGGCGGCAAGGTGGAAAGTTCGGAACGGCGCGAATTCGGCCGCGCCCACGTCGAGGTGACGGACGACTGCGAGCTGTTCCACGGCGTCTGGGACAAAGGCGGCCGCCAGCCGGTGTGGATGAGCCACGGCGACCGGGTCAGCGAACCGCCGGCCGGTTTTCGCTCCGTGGCGGCCTCCGAAGGCGCCCCTTACGCCGCCATCGCCAACGACGAGAAACATTTTTACGGTCTCCAGTTCCACCCGGAAGTGGTGCACACCCCGCATGGCGGCAACCTGCTCAGGAATTTCACCCACCGGGTGGCGGGATGCAAGGGCGATTGGACGATGGCCAGGTTCAAGGATGTCGAAATCGCCAAGATCCGCGAACAGGTGGGCGATGGCCGAGTCATTTGCGGCCTCTCCGGCGGCGTCGATTCTTCGGTCGCCGCGATGTTGCTGTTCGAGGCCATCGGCGATCGGCTGATCTGCGTTTTCGTCGATACCGGGCTTTTGCGCCTGGGCGAGGCGGAACAGGTGGTGGAGCTGTTCCGCGGCCACTACAGCATCCCGCTGGTGCATCGCGACGCCGCGGCTTTGTTTTTGCGCCATCTCGAAGGCGTCGGCGAGCCGGAGAAGAAACGCAAGATCATCGGCGCCACCTTCATCGATGTCTTCGAAGAGGAAGCCGAAAAGGCCGGCGGCGCCGATTTTTTGGCGCAAGGGACGCTCTATCCCGACGTCATCGAATCGGTTTCCTTCGCCGGCGGCCCTTCCGCCACCATCAAGTCCCATCACAACGTCGGCGGCCTGCCGGAGCGGATGAACTTGCAGCTGGTCGAACCCCTGCGCGAACTGTTCAAGGACGAGGTCCGGGAACTGGGCCGGCAACTGGGACTGCCGGAAACGTTCGTCGGCCGCCACCCCTTCCCCGGGCCGGGGCTGGCGATCCGCGTCCCCGGCGCCATCACGGCGGAAAAACTCGACGTCCTGCGCAAGGCCGACGCCATCTACCTGGAAGAGATCCGATCGGCCGGCCTTTATGACGCCATCTGGCAGGCTTTCGCCTTGTTGCTGCCGGTGCGGACCGTCGGCGTCATGGGCGACGCCCGCACCTATGACCACGTCTGCGCGCTGCGCGCCGTCACCTCCACCGACGGCATGACCGCCGATTGTTACCATTTCGACGATGATTTCCTGGCCCGGGTGGCGGGCCGCATCATCGGCGAGGTCAAGGGCATCAACCGGGTGGTCTACGACGTCACCTCGAAACCGCCGGCAACCATCGAGTGGGAATAGGTCCGCTTCGCCAATCATCCGACAAGTTACCGAGAAACAACCCCTTCCTTGGTTCTCGCGAGGTTTCGAACTCCCCGCGGCGGATGACGAAATCAGGGGCGGAAACACGAGGGTCCCTGATTTCCACATTTTCCATTTTCCTCGCGTTTAGGCTGGCGGTTCCCGACAAACGGCGCATAATCCAAAGGCCGGCCGCGTCCGGCCGGGTGGTAACGGGAGGGGCCGATGAGGATATCTTCATACGCCTTCGGCAAGATCGTCATCGACGGCGTCGCCTACACCTCCGACGTCATCGTTTATCCCGGCCGGGTGGAGGATTCCTGGTGGCGGAAGAAAGGCCACCGCTTGGCCATCGACGACCTCGACGCCGTTTGGCGGGAACGGCCGGAAACCCTGGTCGTGGGCACGGGATGTTACGGCTATATGGCGGTGCCGGAAGCGACCCGAGAGGCCATCCTCGCCAAGGGGGTGGACTTGCACGCCGTCACCACCGACGAGGCGGTCACCCTGTTCAACAAACTGGCGGCGGCGGGGAAGGTGGTGGCGGCCTTGCATCTCACCTGTTAAGGATGGCGGGCGGCGGCT